>NZ_PDHT01000047.1:0-23212 GCF_002917135.1 Methylobacterium sp. V23 | reverse complement strand
CCTTCGCATGCACCGACCGCACCGCGTGGCCGGAATCCGCGGCTACGGTCTGCAGGATCTTGTCGAAGGTCTGGTTGAGCTGCGCGATGGTCACGTCCTCACCGGACGTCACCACCTCGACGTCGGGACTGTAGCGAACGGGGGCTTGCAAGGTCTGTCATCCTTTGTCGTTTAGCTCGGAACAGAACTTGGCCTACGGAGCGGCGTTCCGAGCTGCGAACGGCTCAATTGTCCGTGAACGACAGTCCGGGAACGCCCGAAGCGTCCGGCATTTAACATGACAAAGGCCCATCAATTCTGACCGTCAAATCTTCCGTTTCGACGCGGTTTCTCGTCTTGAGCATTGTCAAGACCGGGGTCGGCGACAGCCTGCCTTGTTGCGGTGCTGTGCCGGGCTGTGCGGTTCAGGGAGCACCTGAAGGATCAACATGACCTACCTGCGTTACGCCACCGATATCGAGCAACCCGCGGCCAACGAGCAGGAGACGATCGACGGCATCATCAAGGGCATGACCCAGCAGTCGGAGACGGTCGAGAAGCGGGAGCATCACGCGGTCCGTGCCAGTCATGCCAAGAGCTCGGCCTGCGCCACGGGTGAGTTGACGATCGCTGCTGGCCTTCCGCCGGAACTGGCGCAAGGCCTGTTCGCCGTGCCGGGCACCCACCCAGTCGCGGTACGCTTCGCGCAAGGCCCGGGCGAGACCCTGAGCGACCGGGTGTCGACCCATCGCGGCATGTCCATCAAGGTCTTCGACGTTCCCGGCGAGAAGCTCCCCGGCCATTCCGTCGATACGCAGGACTTCGTGCTCGCGACCGGCACGACCTTCCCGTCCGGCACAGCGGCCGGCTTCCTGCGCGACGGCACGGTCATCGGCAAGTCGACCGGCCTGCCGGAGGGCGTGAAAAGCGCCGTGTCGTCGACCATGCGCAACCTCAACAAGGCGCTCCATGCCTTCGGCACCGAAAGCGCCTTCGCCGACTTCTTCGGCCATCCTTACAGCCACCCGCTTGCGGATAGCTACTTCAGCCAGGCACCAGTGCGCTTCGGCGATTACGTGGCCAAGCTCGGGGCCGTTCCGACCGGCGAAGCGCAGCGCGCGCTGTCCGAGTGGAGACTCGATCCGAACCAGGACGAGGACGGCTTCCGGCACGCCACGGTCGCTTTCCTAAGGGACAACGAGGTGGTGTTCGAGCTGAAGGCGCAGCTCTGGGCCGATGCAGAGCGGCAGCCCATCGAGGACGCCTCGGTAGATTGGCCGATCTCGGTCAGCCCGTACCGGACGGTGGCGACGCTCCGCCTGCCGCGCCAGGACGCCTACTCGCCGGACCGGGTGCGCTACTTCGACGAGGTCATGACCTTTCGCCCGGCACACAGCCTCGCCGCGCACCGGCCGCTTGGCTCGGTGATGCGGGCGCGGTTGCAGGTCTACCGCGCGCTGAGCGACTTCCGCCACCGCGAGAACGGCGTTGCGGCCGAGGATACCGCCAGCATCGACCGCATCCCGGCTTGAGGAAAGGCGCGATCCGCGCCTTCGCAGGGTTCTGAAAGTCACCGTGCAAGTGCCTGCGCCGACGCAGGTCATCCTCATACCATTACCTCCGGAGACATCCATGGATCTCGGCATCAAGGGGCGCGTCGCCGTCGTCACAGGCGCAAAGTCGGGCATGGGCCGCTCGACCGCTGAACACCTGCTTCGGGAGGGCGTTCACGTCGTCCTGACCGACAAGGAAGGCCCGGAGTTGGAGGCGACCGCTGCGGAACTGGCGGCGTTGGGTCAGGTTCGCGCCGTCCAGGCCGACCTAAGCGAGTCCAAAGGGATCGAGGTGCTCGTCGCCTTCGCCAACATGGCCTTTGACGACAAGCCGACAATCCTCGTCTGCGCCGCCGGCATTACCGGCGCGTCCGGGGATTTCCTCGAACTCACCGACGACGACTGGCTGGAGGCGATCCAGACCGATTTGATGGCCGGCGTGCGCGCGACTAGGGCCTTCATCCCGCACATGCGCAAGGCCGGGTGGGGTCGCGTCGTACTGTTCTCGTCAGAAGACGCGGTCCAGCCCTATGTCGAGGAGCTTCCCTACGCGGCTGCGAAGGCGGGTGTCCTGAACCTCGCGAAGGGGTTGTCCAAAGCCTACGGGCCGGAGGGCGTCCTCGTGAATGCCGTCGGCCCGGCCTTCATCGCTACGCCAATGACCGATGCACAGATGGAGAAGAAGTCGAAGGAGAAGGGAATCTCCTTTGATGAGGCGGTCCAGCAAACCCTCGACGAGGAGCGCCCCGGCATCGTCGCCAAGCGGCGTGGTAAGGCCGAGGAAGTCGCTGCTGCCGTGGCGTTCCTCTGCTCCGAGCGCGCGAGCTTCATCACTGGCGAGTTCCTAAGGGTCGACGGGGGCTCAGTCATGACCATGGGTGGTTGAGGCACACGATAGTTAGGTTTTTCAATTAGATGACGCCAGGACCTTCGAGGACGCTTCCAGCTCCGAAATGATGCCGCAAAAGGTCCGCACCCAACGTTGCCGAGCGATTGAGTGACGATCCGACCGTCACCCACTCAGGCAAGGTTGGGCTGAGGCCGGCGTCGAAGAGCATGAAGTCAGCGGCGAGGCAGCACGTATCGGCCTGGATGCCGCACACCAGGATGCGCTTGGCCGCTAATCGCTTCGCGTAGCTGACGTGTCCAAGACGCGGAAGGTAGCCGTGTTTTCACAAACACCTTGTCGGCCGGAACGAGCGGATCGGCGGCGGCGGGCCTCCAGCCGAGTTGCCGCCAGAACGGCTTCACAACCTCATCATGCCGCTCGACGGTGGCAATCGAGTGCATGGTCGGAGCGAGTCGAGCGATCTGCTCGATCAACCACTCCAGCAGGTTGAAGCAAGGCTGGACGTCGATGATCAGGAGAGCCTGTTTCATGCGACGCGGTAGTGGAGGCGCCTGTCGTCCGCAAAGTGTTGTGACCGGGCACGACGGCGGTGTCTGCTTCTCCCAACTCTCGCCCGGAAGCAGACCGTCGCAAACCCACGCGACATAGTCCGACAGGTTGACGCAGGCGTCTCACAACAGCGGACATAGACCCGAGTTCGTGGACGCGACGTTAGCGTAAAGCCTATGAACTGGTCATGAAAACACCTACTTCGGCCATTTCGACCCTGACCGCGACCGCCATCGTCGTGGCCGACATGATCGGCGTTGGCGTCTTCACTAGCCTGGGGTTCCAGGTCACCGACATCACGTCCGGCTTTACGCTGCTGCTGCTCTGGTTCGTTGGGGGCGTCGTCGCCCTGTGCGGCGCATTCTGCTACGCCGAGCTCGCCACGATGTTTCCCCGCTCCAGCGGCGAGTACAATTTCCTGACCCGGATGTACGGTCCGGCCTTCGGGTTCATGGCGGGCTGGCTCTCCGCCACCGTCGGCTTCGCGGCCCCTGTAGCGCTGGCCGGCATGGCGTTCGGCCAGTATGCGAAAGCCGTCCTGCCCGGTGCGCCGCCACTTGTCCTTGGCCTCGCAGCAATCTGGATCGTCACAGCCGTCCACCTGAGAGGCACACATCACGGCAGCGTCCTCCAGGTCGGCTCCACGCTGCTGAAGCTGGCGCTGATCGTGGCCTTCATCAGTGCGGGCTTCGCCTACGGTGAGGCCCAGCCCATCGACTTCGCGCCGCGCACCTTCGACGTCGGGCAGCTTTTCAGCGCCAGCTTCGCGGTCAGCTTGGTCTTCGTGATGTACGCCTACACCGGCTGGAACGCCGCCACCTACATCGTCGGCGAACTTGCGGATCCATCATACAGCCTGCCGCGCGCGCTGTTCGTCGGGACTGGCATCGTGATCGCTCTCTACCTCGCCCTGAACGCGGTGTTCCTCTACACCACACCGCTCCCCGACCTCGCAGGCCAAGTCGAGGTCGCACTGATCGCCGGCCGCCATATCTTCGGCGAGACGGGCGGTCGTCTCGTCGGCGCACTGATCTGCTTGGGGCTCATCCCGACGATCAGCGCGATGATGTGGATCGGACCGCGCGTGACCGTGGCAATGGGCGAGGACATGCCGGTGTTGGGAGCGCTCGCCCAACACTCACGCCGCGGGGTCCCGAAGGCCGCGATCCTTCTCCAGTGCGCGGTCGCCAGTCTGCTCCTGCTGACGCAGAGCTTCGAGGCGGTCCTCGACTTCATCCAGTTTGCCCTGACCTTCTGCTCGTTCCTGACGGTGCTCGGCCTCGTCAAGCTGCGGATCACGCGACCCGACCTGCCGCGACCGTACCGAGCCTGGGGCTACCCGGTCACCCCCCTGATCTTCCTGTCCGTAACGCTGCTGATGATGGTTCACCTTCTGGCGGTCCGGCCCTCTCAATCGCTCGCAGGCTGCGTGTTGATGTTGGTCGGGCTCCTGCTCTACGTCATCGCAAAGCGGCGGCATCCAGAAGCGACTCGTCCGTCGTCTCCGGATTGAAGGGGCCTCTCTAGGATCTAGTCGCTCGCAGGACGTCGAGCCGATACTTGTCGGTCCGCTCCTGCTTCAGGACCTGAGCAAAGCCACGCGCGCCGGCGATGAACCCTTCGGCAGCCTCGTCGCCGGACAGGGGATAGTGGGTCACACCGGTCCAGTGCACCAGTACGATGTCCGCCTCCGGCAGCAGGGCATTCCCGACCCGCCCGACCAAGCGGGCGAGGTCGGGACGGTCGAGGTAGTACGCAACCTCCGAGATCAGGATCAGGTCGAACTTGCCGTCTGGCCAGTCACCGGGAACCGCACTGAGCTTGAAGCCGGCGTTCGGACAGTCGGCGCAGCGTGCCCGGGCTTGGTCCAGCACGGACGGCACCACGTCAAGCCCCAGGAGAGTGTCGCAGCGGGGGCAAAGCTGATGCGTGAACACGCCGATGGAGCAGCCGACCTCGAGTGCAGAGGCGTAGCGGGACCGCGGCAGGGCCGCGAGGGTAGCCGCGTACTTGTCCCGCTCGTAGGCGCTCGTTGCAAACTGCCACGGATCGGATTCGGTGGCGTACATGCCCTTGAAGTACTCGGTATCGAGGGTCTTCGACCGACGGCCCGGCGAGGCATCGGCCGATGTGGCATTCTGCGTCTCGGCACTCAATGAGGCGTTCATCCCAAGCAATAGAGCTGTGGCCACACCACCACCGGACTGCAGCAGAAGGCGGCGTGATGGTCGCTCGCTGTCGCTCACGTTGTCCCTCGCCGCTTCCGCCACTGTGAGAAGAAGCAACCTGGGTCGATCAGGGCTGTTCCAGAGGTTGAGCGCGACAAGTTTCGCGATCGTCCGTCAGAGCGGGCTTTATTGGACCTCAGACCGCACCGAGAGAGTCTGGGCTTTGAGTAAACTTGGCAGCTCGCTCGAATGCTGACAGCTCAACGGTGTGGTCATACCGAGGAGCATGACCCTGGCTGACGATCTAAGGCTGAACCCTTCTACCAGAAGGGCCAACATCAACCCGCAAGAAATCCTGATCCTCGGACGAACGTGGCACAATGCTCGTAGCGACGAGTTGAACATTCACGAGCCAGATCCGACTCGCATGCGAGGGTTGGTTCATGGACGGTAGAAGCCTTTTCGCCGGATTGGCCGGCGGCGCCGTAATGGTCCTTGGGCCGGCTCTGGTTAGGGCTCTCACGGACAATCCGTCAGAGCAGATCGCGCTCTCCCTGATGATAGCTGGACCGGTGATCATCGGGTTGGTGACAGGTTTCAAGGCGTCGTGAGCTCCGGGCGGATCCTGCCAGGCAGATTGGCACGGCAACCCTGGGCGCGGCACTTACGCCCTTATTGAACGAACAGCCCAAGCGCCGCTTTCCTATAGGTCGGTCCGAGGATCGACCGTCCACGCCCCTATGCTCGGCTTCCCCCCGTTTCCGGGTGGGCGTGGACGACATCGATCAGGCGCAGCGCTTCGCCTCCTTGATCGCCCAAGCAGGAAGGCTACCGAGACCGCTCTCGAGGTATGCCGATTCGCGCTCGAAGTACCCAGGCTCGTCGCCCCACCCTTCAAACCCCTCCGGCAAAGGCTCGCGCGTGATGGCTAAGATCGCCCGAGCAACTGCAACAGCTCGATCGTCGTCCTCAAACCTCACGCCCCCCTGCAGGCTTGCCAAGCCCTCAAGGTTGATCGCAGCGGCAAGGCCGAGCACACCAAGGCCGCAAAGCGTTTGGGGCGTAGGTAGGGCCAGCACCTCATCGCAGAGCTTCCACGTCCGCCGCATGACGAGCGTCGCGGCTTGATCTTCGATGCTGTAGTCGACCGCGACACTGGCGATGGGCCGTGCGAGGCGTTTTTCGGCATAGGCTGCGTGCAGCTGCGGCCGATAGGCGACATCCGGGTCCGTGGCCGCGATCACGGGCACAGTGAGCGCTGGCAGGGCAGCAAGGCCGCCGAGCAGGGTGCGGCGAGAAGCTTCGTGCCTCATAGTCCGCCCTCCCGCCAGGCGCAGCCGACGGCTCCGAGGACGAGCGCAGCGCGCGTTGAGGGAGGCGCCGGCTCAAACCATTCGTCGTGGAAGCGCATCGCGGCATTGTCAGCGCGCACGAAGTCGAACGGCTCGCCAGTCAGCGTATCCACCACAGCGAAGCGGCCATCGCAGCCGAGGTCACCCCCTCTGTCAGCGCTTCCATAACGCTGGAAGCGGAGAAACCGGCGCTCATAGAACAACCAAGTGTCGTAGGTGTCGAGCAGCTTGGTGCTAACTGGCTGGGCCACCGCCGTCGGGGCGCCGATGAGAGCTACACTGCCGCCGATCAGCGGGAGGGTGGTAAGGCCGGACAGGAAGCCTCGGCGAGATGCTGGGGCGGTCATGCGCCGCCCCTCTCAAGCAAGGCAGCGTCGGCAGCGAACTGACCGGCAATGCGGACACGAAGGGCCTGGAGATCGCGGCGCTCCTCCTGGTGCTGAGCCGAAAGCATATCGGAAGCGGGATTGGCGCGGTAGCGCACCGCGCGAATGGCCAGAGTTACCGGGCCGAGGTGCGGTTTGCGCAGGCGACCGCGTTCACCGGCAAGTGCCGGTGTGATAGGGGCATAGACAGCCATTTTCGTTCCTCAGAAACGTGGATGGTTAGGGCCGGGGAAAGGCTGCAACCTTGCTCCGGCCTGTTTTATGTCGTACCTTTTTGGGATGCTGATGTCAATTGAGGTCACACCTAAAAGGCGGGGACGTCCAGCCACCGGCAAGGACCCTGCGACCTCGATCCGTCTCGCGCCCGAGCTTCGGGCTGAGATCGACGCCTGGAGTGATACTCAGCCCGACAAGCCGAAGCGCTCTGAAGCCATCCGTCGCCTCGTTGAGGAAGCCCTGAAGGCTAAGCGGTCATGAACCCTATCGCGGCGCTTAAGTTGTAGGCTGAAGCTGCGGATGAGCAAGATCGCACCTCAGGCAAGAGCGCTGAAAGCCGATCTCCAGCGGAAGGCCTGATGACCTCGGACGAGGTGTCTCGGGCGCGTAGCGATGAGCTATTAACCGTGCACGAAGTACCTTAGCAGGCGTGTTGGAGCGCCCTAAGCGCGCTCAAGGAATAGGTAGGAAAATGTCCGAGCCAACTTTGGGTGGTTTCGCCCCATTCAATGAGGCCCACGCAATTGTATCTGTCCAAGCGACGGTACAGTTTGCTGGCTCCGTCTCGGACGCACAATGGGCAGCAATGCGCCCGGCGATCTGGGGAGCCGGGCGAGACTTAGACATAGGCTTTCCGGTTCCTGCATTTGGGCTCGCAGTAGGCTTTGATGGGGCACGACTAGGGGTTACTTTGAACTCCCCTGCTGTATCACTACAACAAAGCATGGGTCTAAATTTTAGTATCTATGATGAAGAGGACAGGCTTGTAGAAAGGCTTACTGCCAATAAAGACACAATTCAAATACAGACTAATCAGTACATCAGGTGGCGTCCATTTTGTGCCCGGGTGGAAAAATTCCTTTCACACTTGTATAAGTATTATAATTACGAGCTCCCCTTTCTCTCTGTTCAGCTGGAATATTGGGATCGGTTTGATCTAATAGACCCCAGCAATGTCGACTTATCGAAGATTATAGTTCCAGATGCCCCGTGGGTCGCGCCAGGAGGCGCTAAGCAGACCAGCCTTGGCACTCTCACAGTGGTAAATTCGACAGAATAAGCGACAAGATACGCAGACTTTCTCAGTCAAAAATTGACTACGGCGACTTTCCTGGCAAAAACGGGCAGCAAACTCGATCATTTATTATTTATACTATGCTGCAAGATGCGGTTAATGCTCCTTCTTATGGGAAAACCATAGGGATGGGGTGGGGCCTGTCTGAGGTGTTAGATACGCTGAATCGTCAGCATACCGCATTGAAGGACGACCTCTGTCGCATTATTACTCCAGAGGCAGCCGAGCGAATCGGCCTTTAGGACGCTTGAGATGTACGCGCTGCCGAAAGACCCCTTTGATCCTGCAGAGGGTATCGGAACGGCTTTCATCCGGCCGCCCAGTTCAATCGTGCGTTCAGCTATCTCCCAGCAGGGTCGAGGGATCAATTCCACGTCGAACGTCGTGCCACTGCCTACTGCTGCTGTGCCGAGCGTCCATGCAACGCTGGCGCTTTTGCGTCGATTCCAGAGGCATGCGCACAATGCAAACGCTGCCAGCTTTAAGTTGGCGGAGGAGTTTCTTGGGCTCGTTGCTGGTGCGCGTCGCTCGTTCAAGTTTTCGGCGCAAATTTTCTCTGATGGCAATGCCGTGCTCGGCGTCCGGAACGATAAAGTCGATGCACAATTCGAATTCATGCCCAACGGTGTAATTGCTTCCAATATAGACGTCGGTGACGACGAATGGGATGGGGACGTCCCCCAGTTCGATGGGCGCTATATACCAGAAATAATTTCTAAATAAACTTGGGCTTGGCGTTCGTTCATAATATTATGAATTGCATAGAGCTGTTCGAGAGTGCGCCAGAGGATAAGACGCGCGTCGAGTATATCGACAAAAACGCTCCGGAATGCACGTGCGAGAACCAGCAGGTCTCAAAATATTGCAATGAACCAGTGGCTTCTGACGAAGTTCTCGTCAGACTTGTTATGGATCCGACTCATACTGAGGGAGACGGGGACTCGAAGAGGGTAACCTCTGCATTGTTTTCGGATGCGGCTACATTTGGGTCGTCTTGCCTGCGCCGCGTAAGGGCGACCGCAGAAGAATACCATGAAACAATACAAGAAATGCTCAGAGAGCGCTCCAAGGCTTCGGATGGAACTCTAAAAGCACTTTACGGCATAGTTCTTGTTCCGGTCGATAAATTAAAAGAATTAATGCACGAGATCGAGGCGAAGGATAAATCAGTTGAGAAATCAACTGCATTCTGCGTGTATGCTACAGGTCTAGACAAAAGACCTAACCATGCGGATATAATGACAAATAAAATGCCATCAATACCAAAGTCTAAGGCCAACAGGGCCGTGAAAAATCTTATGAAAGCTGTTTCAGAAAACTTCCTAAGCCCAGCTGAGTTCGCTGCCGAAATCGATCTATCTCGTTGGTCTCGTGACGAAATCGAGAAAAAGGCGCAACTGGAGGGAAGCGATGGAGGTGTCAAAAAGCAGCCTTTAACATAGCATAATATTGGTGTTATGATATCTACTTGAAATTACAGGGCTGCTTCTGGCTGGGCTGGCCCATTGCCGAGATCATAGAACCCATCGTTCTTCATCGCGTCGCCCTTGCGCTGCTCCCAGGCCAGCTTGTTGACGAGGTCGAGCGTCGTGATCGTGCCGCCGTTCGGATCCTGCGTGTAGGCATAACCGGCAACCTTCAGCTCCTGCTCGCCTGTCGCTGTGGCGAACAGCATGGGGGATTTCACCGTCACCCCGTCTGATGGCTCCCAGAGGCCGCCAGTGCCCGGCTTCAGCCAGCCTTGATAGGTGAGCTGCAGCTGAAGGGCCATGGCCTGTAGCGCGGCAGCCTCCCAGTTCGTGCGCAGCTGAGCGCCCTTCTGGTCGAGGGGCATCTCGGCGAGTACCTTCCGCATCGCTCCTGGCGTGCCACCACTCACCGTCGCTTTGGCTTGGATCTCGGAGGCCTTCTTCCCGAACAGGCTGTCTGAGCCCGGCTGCTGCGAGTTGCTGACCAGGGACTCGACTGCGAGATGGCGCAGCTGGCAGTTCGCAGAGAGAATGTTCTGCCCCTCGACGAAGGCGACTGTGCCGCTGCCCGACTTCGGACCCGCCACCACGTTGCCGGCCGCGTCCGCATAGAAGAACAGGTTGCGCTGTCGGCACAGCCTCGAGATCAGGTCGAAGGGCGTCTCGCCGAAGCGGACCATGACGTTCGGAAAGGGCGCATCCCAGCCCTCGGCTCCGTTCTGAACCCGGAACTTCAGACCGTAGGGCTTCAGCACCGAGTTCGCGATCGCATCGAGCTTGTAGCCCCGGTACTGACCGGTGCCGCCGTTGATCGAGGCTTCCGTTATCAGCCCGGCTTTGCCGTAGCCGGTCACCTGTACCGCATGTCGATTGGCATCGAAGGCTGCCTGGCGATCGCGGATGTAGCCCTCCTTGATCACCACCTGCCCAGCCAGGGCGATGTCGACGCGATCGCCCGGCTTCAGGCGCAGGTTGGCGACGGCACTCGGCTCGGCACAGACCAAGCGGAAGGACCGGATCCAGCCCTCGTTCATGAAGTTCTGCTCGACGGCGACGTTGATCCAGTCGCGGTAGGTGCCGCCCTCGGTACGGACCTCGCAGATGAGATCGGGATCCGGCATCAGATCGCCTCCACCTGGCGGCTCTTCGAGACGGTCGTCTCTTTGAACAGGTCGCCCATCGAAGTCCGAGCTCGGGTCCCAGCCGGGAAGCCACTGAGCTCGATCGACATCCGGTGGGTCTGCGGAGGCGGGGCTGCCGTCTCTCGGCCGAACGCCCGCCCCATGAGCTCGTCGCCAGCACGCCGGCCGGAGCCAGCCACCTCGATCTCGTCGTCGCGCAGCCGAGACATCTGGCTGGGCACGTTGGAGCGCGGACGCTGATAATAGGGCACGTCTGACCCAGCATCTGCTGCCGCTGACGGTTCGGCGGGTGGGATTGGGCCGGTGTAGGTCCCGATCCCTTGTCGTTCGCCGATGCCCGCCCCGATCCGACCATGCCAAGGCCCCCAACCGCCTTTCCGGGCATGCTTCATTGCGAAATCGATCTGCTCCTTCCAGTAGGTGGCATCGCTCGCGTGGTGTCCCGTTTCCCGAGTGTATGCGTCGCCCAGGCCTCTACCGCCCATGCCGTTACCGCGTCCGGCGTAGTGGAGCTGGAACGGTCCGAAGCTTGTGAACCGCTTATCGGCATCCGGATCGCCTGGGGTCATGCGGGTAGGCGTTGAGCCTCGCAGCCCCTCAGAGTTGGCGATGCGCAAGGCAACGTTGGGATCGATGCCGTGACGGGCCGCTGAGTTGCGGATGTACGCGGCGATCTCGGGATGAACGTTACGCATGTCGCGCGCCGAGATCCCAGGGACTGATCGCGCGCCGCCGAGAGGACCAGGCAAGGTGGTACCGCCCTCGGACGGCGCTAGCACAGCCCCACCGTAGCCGCGTCCGGCACCGCCGCCGGTCACGTTCGGGTTGCCTCCGCCTGAAGCATCCAACGGTGAAGGCAGGCCAAGGGGCGGGATCGAACCAACGCCACGATAGCCCCCGCCACCGTAGCCTCCCCCGGGAGCCGAGATGCCACCGTAACCCGCCTTTTGAATCAGCGGCCCTCCACCAAAACCGCCGCCGTTTCCGAACCCAACCCCGCCAAAGCTCTGTTGCTGAACGGACGGCGCCCCGCCGAGCCCGAGCGCGTTCTTGATGGCACCGAACAGCCGGGCAATCGTCTCGAGCTCGCGGTCAGTGTTGCCCTTCAAGTCGAATTTGCCGCCCTTGAGGCTCTCGCCGAGCTTGTCGAGCTTCTGAAACTCCGCGACCGTGTCAGCGATCAGCTTCTTGAAACCCTCGATCTCACCGGAGATGAATTTGAGGGCGTCCGGCGTGTTCAGCGTCGCAACGAAGCGATTGAACTCGACCAGCAGCGGACCGAGCGCTTGGGTTCGCAGCCCATCCATGTTCTCGCGCAGGCGGCTCAGGGTCTCTTCGAACCGCTGGGCTGCCTTCACCTGGGCATCCGTCGTCGTTCCTTGCGCCTTCAGGATCTCGTCCATCACTGCTCGGTACCGGCCACTCACCTGGCCCGCGACGGCCGCGATCTGGTCGCTGCCAAGCACCATCTCGACCACCTTCCGGCGCTTCACCGGATCGCCGATCTGCGAGACCGACTCCATGAAGTTGTCGAGCGCTGCCTTCATGTTGGGAGAGGTGATCATCTTCTCGACCATCTCGCCGAGGTTCATGGCCTGCAGGCTGCTGTAGGTCTCGCCGTAGCGCTTGCGCAGCGAGCTCATCTCGTCGGCGAACTTCCGCACCCCGCCCTGCATCGTCTCGGCTGATACGCCAAACCGCTCGCCAAGGGCGCTGAAGGCTCGTAGCTGGTCAACAGCCAGCCCCGTCTCCTTCGACATGATGGCGAGCTGCTGTGTGCCCTTGGAAAAGCCGCCGAGGGCTGCCGTGACGGCCCCTAGAGACACACCGGTGGCAAGGCCAGCCACCCCCAGCCCTGACAGCACCGGCGTCATGTTCTGCAATGCCGTGTTGGCCTTGCCGATCGAACCGTGGAAGCCGTCGAAGTCCTTCTTCAGATCCTTGCCTGCCTGGGTGCCGGCGCGAGCTGTTCGCCCAAGCGCCGTCTCAAGCTTACCCAGAGGACCAGTGAAGCCGTCTTGGACTTCTGCAACAAGGCGCAGGCGATCGTCAGCCATGGTTGGCTCCTACCGGAGTGCCGGGAAAGGGAAGTCGCGTGAACCAGTCCTCAATGGCATTGAGGTCGAGCGGTTCGCCCGCCGCGATCGCAAGCGCTGGCCAGTCCGGTTCGGCAATGCCGGCGATCTCGGCATCAGCGAGCTCCACCAAGCTGGTGCTGTCTGGAAGGCGCGCCCCGATGCTGGTCAGAAACTGCTCGCCGAGATCGCTCACCTCCAGGCAGGCGGCGACGTCGAGCGCGTAGGCTACCTTCAGGGGTGCACCGAACTCGATTGCCCGAGCGGCAACACGCACACCAATCTCTCGGGCAACCGAGATGAGGGCGGCAAGTGCCATCTCACCAGGCTCGGGCTCCGGACGAGGATGTAATATGGGAGTGGCGGGCTGCGGTCTCCGCTGCGCTATCGGCGCCTTCGTAGTCCCACCGCGGTAGTTTGCCGGCCGACCGGTGAGGCGCTGCTCCGACTGCTCGACCTCAACCAGGCAGTTCGTCGTCAGCACGAGATGACCCTTGGCTTCCCACTTGTTCACCGTCGAGCGGTTCACGCCGTGACGCCGGGCGAAGGCAGCTTTGGACTCAACGGTCATGTGTTGCTTGTTGCCTGTTGCCTGTTGCCTGTTGCCGGGTTTTGAGAAGCCATCCCTAGAGAGATGCCGCACTCGCGCTGACCCTCGACCCTCCACCCCCCTGGGAAGGACCCTGGGGTTTTGCGGAGCGATCACCGCCTCGTCCGCATGGCCTTCAGCATCGCCTTCGGGAACTCGCGTCGCATCTCCTCACGCATGAAGCGCTGGAAGTCGCGGCGGAATGGGACGTCGGCCTTCACCTGGTTCGTGGGTTGCAGCTTGAACATCAGCTGCAGGCGCGAGGCGTTGCCCGTTCCGACTGCCTGGAAGATGAGTCCACCCTTAACGACCTTGCGCTTGAGGTTGGCGGGGCGCTGGCTGGCGATGACGCCCTTCGAGCCCTTTCGGACCTTGGAGGTTGGGATGGCAAAGCGACCACCCTTCGACCGCGCAGTACCACCGGTAGCGTGAAGCTTGAGGTTCGCGCGTCCAAGCCGGTCGTAGACGGCGACGCGTAGGTTGCGCTTGTCGGACCGCTCGATCTCCAGGGCCGCTCGGATGAAGCCCCGGTTCCGAACCTCAACGTGGCGGGCCCATGTCTCCGAGGCCAACCGAGCTTCTGTGACCTGCGCTGCCTTGTTCAGAGCCACGCTGATCGCGAAGGGCATCTGATCCCGCGCTGCCTTCATGCTGCGTGCTGCCTCCTCAAAGGCGCGCATATCGAAGGTCAGCATGACTGAGCTGCTCTGTCTGGGCGATAGCCCATGAAGCTGAGGCTTAGGCGAGCTACCCGCTGACGCTGCAAGCCCGTATCGCTGCGACCGAGTCTGACGGCAGAGAAGATATCGTGGGTTTTACCGCCGTTGCTGAAGGGGAGGTACATGCTGCCCTCCTCAAGCTGCGCGGCACAGTGCGGAAGCCGTCAGAGAAGTGCGTGGGCCATCGCCTCCATCGAAACTGGGCAAGGCCACACCATCAGCGAGGACGCGCTCACGCACAGCCCGACGAAGATATTCTCCGGCACTCGTGCGATTGAGACGCGCCGCACGCGCGATGGCACCAGCCAATCCCTCCTCAGCACGAAAGCGGACTGTGGTCGGAAAATTGAGGGCCTTGGCACTACCAGTCACTGTCAGCCTCCTTCGTCGGATGCTGCAAACGTGGCGCACGAGTAGGCCAAGCGATACGTCACGATTTCCGCAACGTGCATGCCTCAACCGAAAGCGAGCTCCTCCAAGCCCTCGGCAGCGAAGTACGGCCAGACCCCCGAGCTTCGCCGGTGACCGGCGAGGTAGGCACAAAGGGCAGCAGTGTCGCCATTCAGGTACATCGCGAGGGCAACTCGAGACACGAGCCAAGGGCCGCCAGCGACGCGCCGGCCGATGTCATGGTCTCGGCACCACATCCGGATCGTGCGCTCAGTGCGGTTCGCTTGTTCGGCAGCCTCCGCTGTGGTCATGCCCTCGCGGCGATCGAACGGGATTAGGCAACGGCTATCGCTGGATTGAACCAGCACAGCACCGCGCCTATCGGTCTCTCGGGTATGGGTCTGCATGGGTACGCACTCCACGGGAACTCGGAAGATCTGTCGCGCTCACCCTCAAAGTCCGCGCGACTGCGGAAAGTATTTGATAACCATCAATAGGCAGAGACTAGTATGCCAGATAGTGCAGGAGGAACAGCTGCTATCACAGGATGTTGAACCAAAGTTCTTTGAGCACAAACAAGAGGAGAGTCAGGATGCTTCGTTCAATCCTTGTGGTATCTCTTCTCGCGACCGCGCCGGTGGCCGTCTATTCAGCTGCAACATGGCCCGCCGAACCCAGGGTCGACCTGGAAGCGCGAGAGCAGCGCGAGCGGTTCTTTGACCATTTGGAAGCGCAGCAGGCTCTCCGCCGTGAAAAGATACGCCGGGAGTTCGATGGCGGCGATCGCATTCCCTTGAGCCGGACTCGATAGATCGCAGGCTCCTAGCCGCCGCATCGCGTCTAAATTCATGATTGCTCGACGAGGATAAAAAGCGGCGTATCCTCATGGCTGTCCCAAACGGGACAAGGGAGGAAATCATGTCCGCGAACTGGAAATCAGTCAAAGAGGACTTGGACTGGAGCCTGAACCAAGGCGATGACGTCAAAGGTCGGACGGAGCTAAGGGATGCCTTCAGTAAAGGTGACGCCAAGGAAATGGCGCATGTTATCGAAGCGTACAAAATGGGCCAGCGTGACAACCACAAAATTGCAAACCTCACTCGGTGCGCCCATGAGGACGACAAGCGCCTGTACAACATCGGGCGAAAGCTGATCGAGTTGAAGGCTTCATAGTACAATCTGGGGCGCTTCGTGGCGCCCCACCTACTCGTGGTCACGCTTCCTGAACTCTCCCTCTTCAGCATTGTAATGGGTTCATGGAACCACTCGGGCGCGCCCGCCGCTTCTCCCTTGGAAGAGGAGAGTGCCATGTGGATCTTGGAGTGGGGCGACAGCACCAACCAGGTAAGTGGACAGTGGAACCACGAGGAGCACGAGAGCTCTGAGAAGGCACTGGACGCTGCAAAGACAAAGACTGGCATGGGACTGATCGCCAACGCCATCCACTCACCAGCGGGCGTTCTATGGATGAAAGCCGAGGAGTTGCTGGACACCGTCGAGGCGGATGAAACTCCAAGCGCGTCGTAGCTGGATTGGCAGCGAACCTGTGTTGCTTGAAGGGTCCTGAGGTCGGCGTCAGTCATAGCTGCGCCCGCCGGAATGTACGGCGGTCGGCAACAATGTGACTCCTGGCGGGTTGATGACTGGTATATGGCCGAACTGGCTAGAATAATCATGGCCAGGCGGTCGAGGAGAACGCCCATGGCCAAGCTTTATCGACGAGCCGAACTCGCTCAAGTCGCCCTCGACGCATACCTCCACGCTGAAGGAGCAGCCCGCAGATGGGGAGACTCCGCTCCACCTTGCGACATCGTCGACCTCATGACCGACCTGCTGCTGCTCGCGAAGGACCGCGGTCACGACCCATGCTCGGTAATGAATAAGGTCGAGCAGCACCTGAAGTCGAAGAGTGGAGAGCGGTGCTGAGCAACCGTCAGGCCAGTTAAGGCGATGATGGGCAGCGGGTGGCGCGGCACTGAGGTTATCTTGAAGGGCTTCGCGCTCGGCGTCAGTCATGGGTGCGCCTCCTGATGTTGCCGACAGTCTGAGGCGAGACCCCTGCACGGCGGGCGATCTCGCGATCAGTCAGAGGGGCAGTCTGAAAACCTCTCAGGTTGAGCAGGGCCAGCACGTCACGGCGCTTCTCAGCGTTGGTCCGGCGGGGCTGTCCAGATTGGACAGGGCGGTTTGACGTCCCCGGATTGGGGGAGCCCACGGGCCCGCTCGTGTCGCCCTGTCCATTTTGGACAGAAGCAGCCTGGTCCCGAATGCGAGTTCCCATGCGCTCGATGTCGGCGCGGAGGGTGGCGAGAAGGGCGTCATCACGGGGTCGGTGCCCCAAGAGGTCAATGCTCTTCAGGTAGTCGATCCACGAGAGCCGAGCCCGAAGATCGTTCATTGACCGGGCCGGCGCCTCGTTCAGGAGTTCCTCGACAACGTGTCGCCGGGCCTCCACCCAGACCGGGAAGCCGTAATCGCGAAAGAACGCCTCGCGGTCTCGGTAGATTCGATCCCAGCCCTGCCACTCCTCCCATGCCTCGCGAGGCCTGACCGGCAGGTCATAGGCTGCGGCGACCGCCTCCCGAACCTCCGGCCGGAAATCACCCCCGCCAATAAAGTCCCAGCCTAACAAGGTGTCCATGTCGCCGCCGATGATGGGCTTGCGCACGATCAAGGGCCGGCACGCTGCCTCAAGGGCGCGCTCGTGCTCAGTCTCCGCGAACACCGCATCCTCGCTGCCGTACTCGGCCAGGGCCGCGACGCGGCGCTCTGCATCTCGGCGCTGGCGCTCCGCCTGCTGTGCGCGGAACTCCGGGGTGTTGAACAGCGCCTCGAAGGGATTGCGGGGGGCGGCCGACTGCCCCTCCGGCTCATCCAACTTGGACGCCTCCCGGCGCTTCGCCGCGGCGACGAGTTCGGCTACCTTCTCGATGTCGCTCTCGGTCGCCTTCCTATCGGGCCGCACGCCGGCCCTGCCCCGATCGCGCCAAGACTGCCGTGCCGCCTCGCATCGCGCGAGAACGGACTCGATCCAGCCAGCGGTGGAGTTCTTGACGGAGCCGTAATGCCGGGTGAGCACCTTCAGCCGGGCGCGCTCCTCCTTCGTGAGGAACCTGCCGCCGTGCGCCTTCGGAATGATCCATTCGAGCTGTCGGCAGTGCTCGGCAACGTTGCACCAGGGCTCGACCTTGTCAGGGTCGTAGATGGGCAGGCCTCGGCGCTGGCATGAGGCCTCCGGTCCATCCGCAGCATCCGTCGCCGCCTCGGCCCTCCAGAAGACGTCCGCGAAGGCGGACCAGTCTACGCCCGGTACCGGCCGCGAAGGCGCCCCGTCCAATTTGGACACCGCCTCCACCGTCGTCATTCCGGCCTTCCGGGCAAGTGTTTCCATCCGGCCAGCGGCGGCGGCCTTCTCGCCCGGGTTGTCGGTGCGTTCGTGAAGGGCACGGACCTTGGCGAAAGTCTCCAGGCCGGCAACCATCAGCAGGCCTCCTTCAGCAGCGTGGCGGGGTGCTCGATCCCAGCCTCAGTGAGCAGGATGTGGGCGGGGATCGTGGTCCGAGGGTCATTCGGTGGCAGGACACGCCGCCAGGGCCAGTAGCCGCCGCGCTGCTTCCACTGGCGCACCCACTCTCGGCATTGCTCGTCTGGGATAGTAACGGGCGTATCCTGCGCCGGGGCTGCCGGCTCGGGCTGGTAGTCGTTCCAGAGTTGGTTCCGCAGCCAAACCTCGGCGGTTTTGACGAACTCGGTACCCGCCTTGTCGATCCGATGCTGCTCGGCGGCGCATGATTTAGCACCGGCTATGATTTGTTCCGGATCTGCGCCTCGTTTCAGCGCCTCGAGCCACCGTTTTCGGGCAGGGGTTGCCTGAAAGCGCACATTCCTCGGCGGATAGGCTGCCCTGAACTCTTCGAACCGATCGGTCCCCTTGGGGACTATAGGGGAGTCTTCTCTTCTCTTCTCTTTTAGGCTTGATATTTTATCGAGCACCGCTTCCCCTGCCTCGTTATTTTTCAAGGGCTTATCGTGGTTGGCAGAGGCTTCATCCGCACCTGATGCACCACTCACAACCTGCTCAGCCGAGTTTTGGGGCAGTTTTTTTGGTGATGAACCGCCTTTGCCTGCGTTCTCACGATTTTTCTTGACCGCCTGAAGTTCGATTTCGGCTCGTGGATTTGACAGGCGACCGTCGCAATGGATGAGCTTTCCAGTTTTCAGGAGAGCATTCAGATGCACCCGAAAGCTCTTGATGGCCTGGTTGCAGCGGCCCGCGATGCCCCGCTCGTTCAGCGCGATCGGGCCCTCATTGAGCATGATGAGCTGAACGATGACGTGGTAGGCACGGTAGGCCCCGTCGCTCAGGGCCTCCGTTCCATCCATCCAGGCTGGGATATCGTGCTTGTAGAAGCCGACCATCAGCGCGCCTCCGCCAAGACGTTGCAGGCGACGTCGCAGAAGCACTCGATCCGGATGGTGGGCCCGGAACGCTGCTTCAAGATCTCGATCTCCAGAGTGTTGATCGTGCGGGCGAGGCGGTCCTCCTCGACGTCGGTGCGATCGGCCTTGTGCTCGAGGTAGTAGGCGTCTCGGTAGAGCCCGAGCACCACGTCGGCATCCTGCTCGATGGACCCGCTCTCACGCAGGTCTGAGAGGATGGGGCGCTTGTCGGGCCGCTTCTCCACCTCCCGGTTGAGCTGGGACAGGCCGAGTACCGGAATGCCGAGCTGTTTCGCCAAGCCCTTCAGGCCAGAGCTGATCTCGGTCATCTCCTGTACCCGGTTACCCGAGTAGCGCTTAGACGGTTTAATCAATCCAAGGTGGTCGATGACGAGGACAGCAAACGGGATGCCCTGACGCTCGGCCTTCAGCTTCATCTGCCGGGCTCGGGCCGAGATCTGCGATAGGGTCAGGCCGGGCTGCTGCTCGATCCAGAGCGGGATATCGGCGCAGGCTTCGGTCGCATCGCGCAGCCGAGCCATAGCGGCCTCAGACAGCCCCCGCGCCTCGGCAATGGCCCGGTAGGTGATCTGGTCCCATTCCCGCGGATTGTAGGCGACCGCCGAGAGTACGCGCTCGGACAGCTCCTCGGCGTTCATCTCCAGGGAGATCAGGCCAACGGCACCGCTGCGGCGCGCGGCCGTGAGGGCGATGTGGATGGCTACCGTAGTCTTGCCCATGGCCGGCCGGCCGGCCAGCACCACAAACTGGCCGGGCCGCATACCAAGGGTAGAGGTGTCGAGCTTCGGCACGCCGTAGGGCACGCCGGTGATGCCCTTGCCCATCCGAGTCTGATCCACCCGAGCGAGCACGCTGGCCACACCCTCGCCGAGGGTGACACGTCGGGCGCTCTCGCTGAGGCCGGCGCTGGCAACCTCGTCCAGCGCCTCGATCATGAAGGCGGCGTACTCGGCCGGGCTGTGTACGGATCCTGCCGTCATGGCTGCCACAGCTGCCTGGGAGGTTTCCAGCACCCTCCGCATGCGGGCAGCCTGCGCGATCAGCCGGGCGTAGCTCGCTGCGCCGCTGACGGTTATGGCTTCCGACACCAGCTTGGCCAGATAGCCCCCAACGGTGATGCCGCCGAGATCCGCGTTGCCGAGCACCGCCTTCATCAGTCCAAAGTCGATGGCATCCCCGGCATCCCGGCGCTCGATCATCACCTCAAAGATGTGTCGGTGCAGCGGCTCGAAGAAGTCGCTGGGCTGCACGTGGTCGCGGGCGCGGTCCAGGGCGTCGTTGTTGTGCAGGATAGCCCCAAGAAGGGCTTGTTCGCTTTCGAAGGCATTTGGGGACAGCACGTCAGTAGCTGTTGCGGAGCCCGTCATCGCGTCACCTCGCGCTCTGCTGCCTGTAGAGCCAGGATGAGCTCGGGCAGCTTGGTCCGGGTGAGGCAGATGCCGGCCTTTGTCGGCACTGGCTCACCGCGGCTGCTTCGAGGCGCGGAGAACACCCGCATGTCGACCAGGGCGTAGCCATCATGGATGGCGACGCTGACCCGAATCTCCTCCGAGTTATTCTTGCGAACGGTGGCGATGGTGCGGAGATCGCTCATGCCCGGCCTCCCTGCAGGAAAGCACGCATCTCATCGGGCCGGCTGAAGAGGGCGGTGACGGTACCGTCTCGGTCGATCAGCGCCACAAGGCGGCTTGCCAGGGGAGGGCGCTGAGCCGTATTCTTTGAGCCGAAGTTCTTCCCCGAGGGCTTCTTATTAACGCCGTCGCGGGCCTTCACCCCCGCGACGGCCTTCTCCGTTTTTGAGGCCTTCGTCAGCCCAAAATCGGTCGGGCTTCCCGCTCTAACCCTTTGATTTTGCATAGCCGCTTTTCTCCATGTTCGGAGAAAAAGCGCAGTTATATCAATAGGACAGGGGGGACTCTGACTCCTCTAGTCCAGGTTCGAATCCTGGTCCCCCAGCCACTGTCAGAACCAAGTCACTCCAGGCGTAGAACTTTTCGCTGAGCCGCCCCGCGGTCTGAGCCCCTTGCTACACACCGCTGCTACACAGGCCGTCCGCGCGGATGGCGGGAGTGCGGTTTGAGTTCGGTCGCCAACATCGTCCAGCGCGGACGCATTTTCCACTTCAGACGCCGGGTTCCGGTCGACCTGCGGCAGCGCCTCGGCCGCCACGAACTCGTGCGCAGCCTCGGCACGAGCGACATCCGCACTGCCAAGGTCGTAGCCTGTCGGCTATACGTGGCGGCGGAAGAGCTGTTCTCGACCCTGCGCGCCATGCCGATGCTGACCGACGACCAACTCACCCATCTCGTCCGCGACTTCTACGACACCATGCTGTCGGACGAGAACGCCGGCCGGCTCACCCGTGGACCGCTACCCGAGGGCGTACGAGAAGCTCGGGTCATGCAGTACGCGACGATGGCCGCCAGGGGTCGCGAGGCGCTGGCCGGCAACCGTCTCGACGAGGCGGCATTCGTCGCCGAGATGATGCTGAAGCGTCAGGGGATCGCCATCAGGGACTTGGCACCTGCGGAAGCGGCCAAAGCCAAGCAGGCGATGCTGCGCGCCGGAATCGACCTCTCGGAGGCGCTGAAAGCTCGCTACGAGGGCGACTTCAACTACGAGCCGCGCGACAAGCTCCTGAAGGCGACGCTCGCCGATCCGCACCTGAAGCACTGGCCGACGCCCGCGGCCGACCCGACAACTGCAACTGCCCCCGTCGCCCCACCGGCATCACCACAGCCTGAAAAGGGCGCTCCCGATCCAGCGCGCGAAGTCCGCTTCGAGGACCGTGGAAAAGCCTTTCGCGACCAGCAGGTCCAGACGAAGCGCTGGGACAATCAGACCGCGGCTCAGGCTGGCGCCACCTATCGTCTCTTTGCGGACGTATGCGGCGACAAGCCCCTCGACACTTACACGCGCAAGGATGCCGGACGCTTCCGCGAGCGCGTCGAGCGGCTGCCCAGCGATTACGGCAAGCACCCACGCTACCGCGGCCTGAGCGTCGAGGCGATCCTGGCCACCTACACGGCCCTGCCGAAGGGCTCGGGTGTCGGGGTCATCACACAGAAGACGATCAAGCGTCACTTCTCCGCCCTGTCCACCCTTTGGGCAGCAGCGGTGGCGGAGGGTGACGCGAGCGAGAACATCTTCTCCGGCCATCGCTTCACCGCCACTCGCAAGGCGAGCGAGCAGCGCGACATGTGGGAGCGGGCCGAGCTAATTCGTCTGTTCGCAACTCCGGTCTGGACGGGCTGTGCGTCACCGACCCGGCGCACAACGCCAGGCGGTCTCATCACGCGGGACGAAAAATTCTGGCTACCCCTGATCGCTGTGTTCTCCGGCATGCGTCAGGAGGAAATCTGCCAACTGCACGTCGAGGACATTCGGCAGGACGAGGACGTCTGGTTCATCGACATCAACGACCGACCTCCGCGCAAGGTGAAGAACGCGACTGCCGTGCGCCGCGTGCCGATCCACTCGGAACTGATCCGCCTGGGCTTACTCGCCCACGTCGACAAACAGCGGCGCATTCGACAGCCACGGGTTTTCCCCGGCCTGGAACGTGGCGGAGCCGACGCACGGCTTGGCCACGCCTTTACCAAATGGTTCACGCGCTACCGCCGCGATGTCGGGGTTTACCGAGTCGGGCTCGATTTCCACTCGTTCCGCCACACCGCGACGACGCTGATGCATCAAGCTGGCGTGGTGCCATCGGTGATCGATCACGTCACGGGCCACGCGACGGCGGGTGAAACGGCGCGCTACACCAAACGCTCGACCCTGCCGCAACTGCAGACCGCTATCGAGACGATCGCGATCGGGGTGGATCTGTCCAAACTTCACACCACAGTGCACAAGTAAGTTTGGGGCGGAAGACTTCACCCGGGTCGGGGACGAAGGCAACAATCAGCGCCGACGTCCGCCCCGGAGCGGCACCGGCGGCGTCGCGCCTTCATCCGGCGCGACGAACAACTCGCCGAGCGGGACAGCCAGCGCCTCGGCGACCTTGTCGAGTAGGTCGACTGTGGGGTTTTCCGCCTGCCGCTCCAACCCGCCAAGGTACGCCCGGTCGACGCCCGCGTCTGCCGCCAGACGCTCCTGGCTCAGACCCTGCGCCACGCGCACACGGCGTAGGTTCCACGCCACCAATGCTCGCCCCTTCATCAGCGAGGATCAGCAGCTAGCACTACCTGGGCACTTTGATGTTAGAGGGCAGCGTGAAGCGTCTTTGGCAGTGTG
>NZ_PDHT01000046.1:0-24368 GCF_002917135.1 Methylobacterium sp. V23 | reverse complement strand
TGCCGATCTCGGTCCGGGCGCCCTGGTGCGGGATGGTCACCGAGAGGTCGCCGCCCGCCAGCGCCTGCATGGGCTGGACCACCGCGCCGATGCCCCGCGTGACGCCGCGGATGATCAGGAAGGCCGACAGCCCCGACAGCGCCAGGGCCAGCAACATGGCGGTGAGACCCAGGGTCTGGGTCTGCTCGAAGATCGCCGTGCTGCGGGCCTGCGCCTGCGCGGCGCCGTCATTGTTGAGGGCCGTGAGCTTTTCCAGGGTGTTCGACGCCGCGCGGCGGACCGGCAGGCCCTTGCTCTCGTAGAGCTCGAAGGCCTGGGCCTTCTGTCCATTGCGCGAGAGATCCAGGATGGCTTGGCGGATCGGCAGGAAGGTGGCCGCATCGCGCATGTAGCCGTCGTAGAGGGCGCGCTCCTCCGGCGAGGCGATCATCGGCTCGTAGATCGCCCGGCGATCGGCCAGCTTCTTGTCAAAGCGCGCGAGGTCCGCCTCGATCGACGCCGTCAGTTTCGGGTCGTTGGCCTGCGTATGCCGAAGCACGACCGCGCTGATGCGAGCCGTGATGGTATCGATCTCGCCCAGGGCTCGGATGCTCGGAAGCCAGTTCGTCTCGATCTCCAGGCTCTGTGCGCGCATGCGCTGGGTGCCGAAGAGCCCCAGGAGACCCAGGCCGACCACGAAGAGCGTCAGGAGCGAGAAGGCCGCGATCAGGCGGCTGCGGATGGACAGATTTTGGACGGACACGACGGACCTCATCGGGCGCCGCCTGGACTGGATCAACACGCGCGGCAAGCAGCCACAACGCTCCCTGAATGCTTAATATCTCCCATTCACGAATGACGGATTCCGAACCACCGGTTGCATCGGCTGAAATAGAATAGACCTTGTGGTCTTCTCGCGATTTGTCCCTCCGCAGACATCAGCCCGAGGTCCCGGACCTTGTAGCGATCGAATTCGGACAAAGCTGCAGGGGGAGCATCGACCGGCGGAGCGAATCCAGTGCCAGCGGCATGGAACCGAATACATCGGAGTCTCTCGGTCGGACCGCGATCTAATCCCTACAAATTGAATCATCAGGTTCACGAAGTCGTGAGCGGGGAAGCGGAAGATGGCGTCATGGCCATTGATCCCTTCACACCGCGCAATCTCGCCTCGGCCATCGCGCTCGGAGGCCTCGGCACCATGATGATCGCGCCGGAGCCGAGTTGGCACTCGGCCGGCATCGGCCTCGCCTGCCTCGTCGCGTTCGGCGGCCTGTCGCTTCTGCCTGCGCCGCGACCCGAGGCACATGGCTCGGTGTCGAAGACCACCGAGCGCCGCGGCCAGCCGAGGACGGACGACACGCGTGAGCTCCCGACCTGGGCGGAGCCGGAGTACAAGGCAGCGGAGCCTCCGGCCTCGCGCAGTCTCACCGATCCTCATCCCGCCCTCTTCCGGGGGATGCGGACGCGCCGCAGCAGCGGCCCGTAGGATCCACCGGCCCGAGGACGCTCAGGCGCTCTCGATCTCGGGCTGTCCCCGGTCCGGGCCTTCGAGGAAGCGTCGGACCAGCAGGCGCGCGAGGTCGCGGGGCGATTCCGGTGTCAGCACCAAGAGCTTGCGCGATGTCGCGAGCGAGGCGAGTCCGTGCAGGGCAGCCCAGAGGGCTGCCACCGCCTGCCGGCGTTCGTCCGGGTCGGGGATCATGGGCGCCAGCACGCGGGCGACGAGGTCGGTCGTCTGGCTAAGGGCCTCGGCATACCAGTCCGGGAAGGGGCTGTCGGGGGCGATCTGGTGCTCGAAGACGAGGCTCCAGACCTGCGGGTCCGCGGCGACGAAGCCGAGATAGGCATCGGCGAGGGCCAGGGCCCGGTCGTGCGGGGTGGCGTCCGGCAGCACCGCGGATTCCAGGGCCGTGTGCAGACGTGCGAGGGTGCGGGCGTTGACCCGCATCATCACCGCATCGAGATCGCCGACCGCATTGTAGATCGAGTTCGGCGCATACCCGATGGTGCTGGCCAGCCGCCGCATCCCAAGACCACGCAGGCCCTCCTGCCGGACGAGGTTCTCGGCGGCCTTCGTGACCAGGGCCAGGAACTCGTCGCGGTTGTGCTCGCCGCGCGGGCCCGTTCCCCGTTTCCCTGCCCGTGCCATCCTGTCCCCCGCTCCGTGAATCCCGAGGTCGGGCCCTCGTCTCCGTGCGGCGCCGCACCGGTCAGCGCCTCCGGATTGCACACCGTGCAATGATGCCATTGAACCCGATCTGCGGCGGCGATATGTTTTGAACGTTGTTCAAAGGGCGCGCGGTTCACCATTTGACGCTATCGCCGCGTGCGGGCAGTCATGCGTCGTCCGAGGAGACTTCCATGTTTCGTACCTTGATGACGACGCGCCGCTTCGCACCCCTGTTCTGGTGCCAGTTCTTCTCGGCGTTCAACGACAACTTCCTCAAGAACGCCCTCGTATTCCTGATCCTCTTCAAGGTGGGCGACGCAGGCGGTGGCAGCTCGCCGATGCTGATCACCCTGGCGGGCGCGGTCTTCATCGGCCCGTTCTTCCTCCTGTCAGGCCTCGGCGGCCAGATGGCCGACCGTTACGACAAGGCGCTCATCGCCAAGCGGCTGAAATTCGCCGAGATCTTCGCTGCGGCAGCGGCGGCCCTGGGCTTCTGGCTGCACGCCGTCCCGGTGCTGTTCGTGGCCCTCGGCCTGTTCGGCACGATCGCGGCCCTGTTCGGGCCGATCAAGTACGGCATCCTGCCCGACCACCTGCGCCGGGACGAACTGACTGCGGGCAACGCCCTGGTCGAGGCCGCGACTTTCCTCGCCATCCTGCTCGGCACCATCGTGGCCGGCCTCGCCACCGCCATGGGCGGCGGCGCGCTGGCCTTCAGCACCATGATCATGGTGTTCGCCGTCCTGTGCTGGCTCTCCGCGCGGGCGATCCCGTCCACCGGCGAGGCCGCCCCGACCTTGCGGGTCGACCCGAACGTCGCCCGCTCCACCGGCGCCCTCCTGCGCGATCTCTGGGGCGACACCCGCCTGTGGCGCGGCTCGCTCATCGTGAGCTGGTTCTGGCTCGTCGGCGCCGTGGTGCTGTCGCTGCTCCCCGTCCTGGTCCGCCAGAGCCTCAACGGCTCCGAGACCGTGGTGACGACCCTGCTCGCCGTCTTCTCCATCGGCATCGCGGTGGGCTCGGGGCTGGCCTCCTGGCTTGCCAGCGGTCGCATCGTGCTGCTCCCCACCCCCGTCGGCGCCCTGCTGATGGGCGCCTTCGGGCTCGATCTCGCCTGGACCGTGGCGCAGTTGCCCCCCGTCGCCGGCGATCCCTCGGGCGCCTGGGACTTCCTCACCACGGGGACGGGCCTGCGCGTCACCCTCGACCTGTTCGGCCTCGCCGTCGCGGGCGGCCTCTACATCGTGCCCTCCTTCGCCGCCGTGCAGGCCTGGACCGACAAGGACAAGCGGGCCCGCGTCATCGGCGCCGTCAACGTGCTCACGGCGGCCTTCATGGTGACGGGCGCGCTGGGCCTCGCCGCCCTGCAGGGCGCCGGCTGGTCGATGGCCGCGCTCCTGACCCTGCTCGGCGGGCTCAACCTCATGGCGGGCGTGGTCATCCTCGCCGTCCTGCCGACGAGCCCGTTCCGCGACTTCCTCTCGATCCTGTTCCGGGCCTTCTACCGCCTGGAGGTGCGCGGCCTGGAGAACGTCGAGAAGGCCGGCCCGAACGCCATCATCGCCCTCAACCACGTCTCGTTCCTCGACGCGCCGCTCGCGCTCTCCCTCCTGGACCAGGAGCCGGTCTTCGCCGTGGACCACGGCATCGCGCAGCGCTGGTGGGTGAAGCCGTTCCTGGCGATGACGAAGGCGATGCCCCTGGACCCGACCCGGCCGCTGGCCACCCGCACCCTGATCAATGCGGTCAAGGGCGGCGAGACGCTGATCATCTTCCCCGAGGGGCGCCTGACCGTCACCGGCAGCCTGATGAAGGTCTATGACGGAGCCGGGCTCATCGCCGACAAATCCGGGGCCATGGTGGTGCCGGTGAAGATCGAGGGCCTCGAGAAGACCGTCTTCTCGCGCCTGTCGAAGAACCAGGTGAAGCGGCGCTGGTGGCCGAAGGTCACCGTCACGATCCTTTCGCCGGTCGCCCTTAGCGTGGACCCGGCCCTCAAGGGCAAGGCCCGCCGGCAGGCGGCGGGCGCCGCGCTCTACGGAATCATGTCCGACCTCGTCTTCCGCACCACCGAGATCGATCGCGGCCTGATGCAGGCGCTGATCGAGGCCGGCGACCGCCACGGCTGGCGCCGCACGGCCGTCGAGGACCCGATGGGTCGCTTGAGCTATTCCCGCCTCGTGATGGGCGCCAACATCCTGGGGCGCAAGCTCGAACGGCTCGGCGCCCCGGGCAAGCCGCTGGGCGTCATGCTGCCGAACGCCAACGGCGCCGCCGTGACCCTGTTCGCCCTGGCCTCCGCCGGACGCGTCCCGGCCATGATCAACTTCTCGGCGGGCGCCGCCAACATCCTCTCGGCCTGCAAAACGGCCGAGGTCGACACCATCCTGACCTCTCGCGCCTTCATCGAGAAGGGCCGCCTCGGGGGCCTCGTGGAGGCGATCCGGGGATCCGTCGCGCTCGTCTATCTCGAGGACATCCGCGCCGGCATCACGACGGGCGACAAGCTGCGCGGCTTCCTCTCCAAGCGGGCGCCGCTGGTGCCCCGGCGGGGCGACGACCCGGCCGCGATCCTGTTCACCTCAGGCTCGGAAGGCGCGCCCAAGGGCGTGGTGCTCGCCAACCGCAACATGCTCGCCAACACCGCGCAGGTGGCCGCCCGGATCGATTTCGGGCCGAGCGACAAGGTGTTCAACGTGCTGCCGGTGTTCCACGCCTTCGGGCTGACGGCGGGCCTGGTGCTGCCCCTGGTCTCGGGCGTGCCGGTCTACCTCTATCCTTCGCCGCTGCACTACCGGATCGTGCCGGAACTCATCTACGGCTCCAACGCCACCGTCCTGTTCGGCACCGACACCTTCCTGGCGGGCTACGCCAAGACCGCGCATTCCTACGACCTGCGCTCGCTGCGCTACGTCGTGGCCGGAGCCGAGGCGGTGAAGGAATCCACCCGCAAGACCTGGGGCGAGAAGTTCGGCCTGCGCATCCTGGAGGGCTACGGCGTCACCGAGTGCGGCCCGGTGGTCGCCCTCAACACGCCGATGTTCAACCGCTTCGGCACCGTGGGCCGCCTCCTGCCCGGCCAGGATTGGCGGCTGGAGCCGGTACCCGGCATCGACGAGGGCGGACGTCTGGTCCTGCGTGGCCCCAACATCATGCTGGGCTACCTTCGGCCCGAGCGCCCCGGCAGCATCGAGGCGCCCCCCGAGGGCTGGCACGACACGGGCGACATCGTCGCCATCGATGCGCAGGGCTTCGTCACCATCAAGGGGCGAGCCAAGCGCTTCGCCAAGATCGCCGGCGAGATGGTGTCGCTGGCCAGCGTCGAGGCCCTCGCGGCCGAGCTGTGGCCCGACGCGCCGAGCGCCGTCGCCGCGGTGCCGGATGCCCGCAAGGGCGAGCGGCTGGTGCTGTTCACCGAACGCAAGGACGCGACCCGCGGCGCCTACCAGAGCTTCGCCAAGGGCAAGGGCGTGCCGGAGATCGCCATCCCGGCGGAGGTGGTGGTGCTGGAGCGCGTGCCCATGCTCGGAACCGGCAAGGTCGATCAGGTCAGCGTGGTCAAGCTCGCCCACGAGCGCGCGGCCGGCCAAGCGCCCGCCGCCGCTTGAGGGATCCGCAGGGGCTGAGAGCCCCGCGGCGCCCCGAAACGAATCCCGATCGGCCCGCGCATGCATGGGTCCAAGCCATGGGTCCAGGCCATGGGTTCAAGCCATAGGTCGAAGCGCAGGATCGGTGACCCGGATTCCGCGTGGACCGGGCGTCCCCATGGGCCGGGCGGTATCCCCACCGCCCGGCAAACAGTCGCTGGGACGGCTGTTTGGGACGCCGAGACAACAGATATGGACTCACAGACCAAGCAACCGACTCAACCCGGCGGCGGGATTGCTTATGCTGGTGCGGACGCTGCAGGACCCGACGGGCGGGCCGCGCAGGGGGATGGGATCACGGGTGCGCGCGGCGCGCCGCGCTGGATCCCGCGCAGATGGCAACAGGCGTGATGACCGCTGACATTCGCAAGCTCCGACCTCTCGGCGACGGGCCCGGCCCGACGAACGCAGCGGCAGGGGCCGGCGCCGGCGCACGCGTGGCTCTCCCCACCCCCGTCAACACCCAGGATTCCCGGAGGAGACTCATCGTCGTGACGGAAAAGACCCATCCCGAAGCCTTCGGTTACGACGCTCCCCCCGAAGAGACCCGCCTCGCGGATGGAACAGCGGACTCCGATGTGACCGCCCTGTCGGGTGAGGCCGAGGACGCGGCACCGATCGTTCGCCGTCGCGGCCCCCTGGTCACCCGCTGGATCGGCTTCTCGGCCCAGCGCCGGCGGGCGCGGGAGCGGTCGAACCGCCTCGAGGACCGGCACCACGAGGCCGGCGGCGCACGCTCCAACTCCTGATCCGTCCGGGTCAGGTCTCCGGGGAAACCTGCGGGCCGATGCCGAGCGCCCGCAGCGCGTCGGCCAGACCGTCGACCTGAGACTCCTCGTGCGCCGCCGAGAACGCCACCCGCAGCCGGGCGGTGCCGGCCGGCACCGTGGGCGGGCGGATCGCGACGACGAGATAGCCACGGGCCTCCAGGGCGGCCGAGAGCGCGAGCGCCGCCTCCGCCGCGCCGACGAGGACGGGCACGATCGGGCTGGTGGCCGCGGGCAGGCCGAGGCGCGCCGTGAAGCGGCGGGCCAGCGCCAGGGGCCGGGCGGCGCGCTCGGGCTCCGCCTCGACGATCTCCAGGGCACGCAGGGCGGCCGCCGCCGAGGCGGGCGGGAGACCGGTGGTGTAGACGAAGCTGCGGGCCCGGCTGGTCATCAGGTCGATGACCTCGCGCGAGGCGCAGAGATAGCCGCCATACGAGCCGAGGGTCTTCGACAGGGTGCCCATCTCCAGGGGGGCACGGGCGCCCGCCTCCACCACGCCGAGGCCGTGTGCATCGTCCACCAGCGTCCAGGCATCGTGAGCGGCGGCAACCTCCAGGATGGCGTCGAGAGGCGCGCGGTCCCCATCCATGCTGAAGACCCGCTCGGTCAGGATCAGCGCCCGTCCGTGCCGGGACCGGCGGGCGGCCAGGATGTCCCGCAGGTGCCCGACATCGTTGTGGCGGAAGCGCAGCATCGTCGCACCCGAGACCTGCGCCCCCGCGAACAGGCAGGAATGGCCGAGGGCGTCCACCAGGACGAGGTCCTGGGCGCCGACCAGGGCAGGCACGATGCCGAGATTGGCCATGTACCCGCTGCCGAAGACGAGGGCCGCGTCCTTGCCCTTGTGCGCGGCGAGCCGCGCCTCCAGGGCAGCGAGGACGGGATGATTGCCGGTGACGAGGCGGGAGGCGCCGGCGCCAGCGCCGTAGCGCGCCAGCGCCTCCTGCCCGGCGGCGATCACGCGGGGATCGTCGGAGAGACCGAGATAGTCGTTGCACGAGAACGAGATTAGCGTCCGGCCGTCACGCCGCGCGATCGGACCGGGTCCGCGCGCGGTGTCGATGAGGCGGCGGCGCAGGGCGCGCGCATCGAGGTCGTCCAGGGCCTGCCGGGCGAAAGCGTCGAGGCTGGACGGTGCGGAATCGGCGGTGTCGGGCAGGGGCGGCGCGAAGGACATAGCACCCGCATGGGGGCGAGCGCGGCAGCCTTGTCAAGGCGAGGGGGGTCCATCCCTGCCACGTCCGAACATTCCTGAAGTCAAGACAAGGTGGGCCGCGTGGGCAGTTAACCGCTTCGCAATGCGAAGCTGCGTAGTTTCATCGCCAAGGGGCGCCCAAACCTTGGCGCTCCGGCCCATTCCCGGAGGGCCGTGCCCAGGCACGGGCCCTCCCCTGACGGAGCACACCGACCCATGGCCCTCGATCTCGGCATGCCGATCCTCGTCGTCGACGATTATCAGACGATGGTCCGTATCATCCGCAATCTTCTGAAGCAGCTCGGCTTCGAGGAGGTCGACGACGCCTCCGACGGGACCGCTGCCCTCGCCCGGCTCAAGAACCGCAAGTACGGCCTCGTGATCTCCGACTGGAACATGGAGCCGATGACGGGCTACGAGCTGCTGCGCCACGTCCGCGCCGACGAGGCCCTGCGCACCACCCCGTTCATCATGGTCACCGCCGAGTCGAAGACCGAGAACGTCATCGCGGCCAAGAAGGCCGGCGTGAACAACTACATCGTCAAGCCGTTCAACGCCGCCACCCTGAAGAGCAAGATCGAAGCCGTCTGCGGCGCCTGATCGATCCGAAACGCAGCCCAGGAACACCGAATCGGGGAGCCGGGAGCCCATGGCACTCGCCAAGCAGGCGCGGAACGTGAATCCCGCGCCGGATAAGCCGTCCTTGATCCGTGAATTGGTTGAGATCGCGGATTACATCGCCCACCTGCGCAACGAGATCGCCGCGCTGCGGGCCAACGAGCTCACGCGGGATCGCCTGCCGATGGCGCACGAGGAGCTCGGCAGCGTGGTGGCCGCCACCGCGGGGGCCACGAATTCCATCATGAACACGGCCGAGGAGATCCTCGGCCTGCCGAACGACAAGAATTACCGCGCCACCGTCGAGGCGCGCATGAACGACATCTTCGAGGCCTGCACCTTCCAGGATATCACCGGGCAGCGCATCGCCAAGGTCGTGGAGGCCCTGCGCCAGCTCGAGAGCCGGCTCTCGCGCTTCGCCAGCGCCGTCAAGGCCAAGGACGAGGGCGGCATCGATCCCGAGGAGGTGGAGCGCCGGGTCCGCAAGGAACTCCTCATCCTCAACGGTCCGCAGCTGCACGGCCCGGCCGTCGCCCAGGACGAGATCGACGCCCTCTTCGCCTGATCACCAGACCAGGCGCTCGATCACCGCGTCGGGCCGGACCGCCTGGCGGTCGAGCCAGTCCGCGATGTCTCCGAGCGTCGCGTGGGCCGTCGCGACGCCGAGCTCCTCGGCGTGGATGCCGCGCGCCACCAGCAGGCTCGGGATTCCGAAAGCTGTCGCCCCGGCGATGTCGGTGCGCAGCGCGTCTCCGATGGCGAGGACCCGGGCGGGCTCCGGCGGCGCACGGTCGTCGAGGCCGCCCGCCAGCGCCAGCGCCGCCTCGTAGACGGGGCGATGGGGCTTGCCCGCATAGGTCACCGCGCCGCCCAGGGCCGCGTAGACCTCCGCGATAAGCCCGGCGCAGGGAATGAGTTCGCCCCGGCGCTCGACCACGAGGTCGGGATTGGCGCAGATCATCGGCACGTCCCGGGCCCGCATCGCCTCCAGCGTCCCGCGGTAATCCTCGGCGGTCTCGCAGGTATCGTCGAACAGGCCGGTGCAGATGACGCGCTCGGCCTGCGCCACGTCGACCAGGGTCACGTCGAGGCCGTCGAAGATCGTGGCGTCGCGCTCCGGTCCGAGATGATACAGGCGCTCGCCCGGATGGGCGCCGATCAGGCTGCGCGTCAGGTCGCCCGAGGTCAGGATCGCGTCGTAGGCGCCCCGGGGCACGCCGAACCCGTCGAGGATCGCCTGCACCCCGGCCCAGGGACGCGGCGCGTTCGAGACCAGGATCACCCGGCGGGGCCGCCCCTCCTCCGGAAGGGCGCGAAATCGCGTCAGGGCGTCGCTGGCGCCCGGATGCGCGTTGGTGCCGTCGTGCAGCACGCCCCAAACATCGCACAGGATGAGATCGTAGTCCGCGGCGATCGTCGCGAAGCCGTCCAGGGTGGGGACGGGCCCGGACGAGCCGGGACGTGCGGGCGTATCGGGCATGCGGCGGGCCTCGAGCTGACGAGCGGGCGTTTCAGGAGCGCCGCCCGGTTAGGCGGGACCTCCGGAAAATGCAACGCCGCGCGGGTGTCAGCCGGCCCGACGCAGGAAGTCGCGGAACGGGCGGCGCTGGGGCGGCGGCTCCGGATCCTCGTTCGGCGGAGTCGGCTCGGACGCAGCCGGGGCCGCCTGGAGGACCTCGGCGCGCACCACCCGGGCAGGCGCGAACACGCTGCCCTGGGCCAGGGGCACATCGAGCTCGATGAGGTCGGGCACGTCGGTTTCGTGCTCCACGCCCTCGGCGACGAGGCGGATGCCGGCCCGCGCCAGGGAGGCGACGAGGTCCTCCAGCGCGATGTCGGGCATGGCCTGGCGCGAATCCGGGCGCAGCAGCAGATCGGCCGGGACCTTCACCTGCGCGACGCCGCGGTCGGCGAGGGCCAGGGGATCGAGGCGCAGGTCGAGGGGCCGGTCCAGGATGAAGCCGATGGGTCCGCGCAGGTCGGCCAGCGCCCCCGCCTGCTCCGCGTCGAGGTTGCGCCAACTCACCTGGGGCAGGGCCAGCATGACCCGGCCCGACAGGTCCGGCGCCCCTTCGACGAGGCGCCCGAGCGAGCGCAGGAAGCCCGGCTCGAACAGGGAACGCGGCGACAGGCCGTAGGCCACCGCCGCCTGGCTGCCCCGCCCGGCCAGGTGCTGGGCGACGGTGGCGACGCGCTGGAGCATCCGGCGGTCGAGGTCGGTGGTGCGCCCGTGGCGCTCCAGCACCGGCACGAACGCCTCCGGCATCAGGGTCTCGCCGGCCAGGCGCAGGCGCGCCATCGCCTCGTAGGACACCACCTTGCGCTGAGGCAGGGACACGATGGGCTGGAGGTGGACCTCGAGGCCGGCGGCGTCGAAGGCCGCGATCAGGGCCGCGTCGCGGGCGGGGTCGCGCACCGGAGCCTCGGCCCGGCCAAGGGCCCGCGGCGTCCAGGGGGCGGCCGGAGGCGAATCGGTGCGCCGGAGGGGCGGCCCGTCGAAGCGTGGCTCGGGGCGAATTTCAGGCCGAATTTCAGGCTCCGGAGCGGTGACCCGCGCTGCGGGGCGGAGCGGAGAGGCGACGAGCGGAGAGGCGACGAGCGGAACGATCGGGGCGGGCACGGCCTTGAGGCCGGCGATCTCGCCATCCTGCGCCGCGACCACCGCCGCGAGTTCCCGGACGATGCCGCTGAGGAGGCCGATCTCGGCCGTGACCTCCTCGATCCCGGCGCTGAGGTCGCGGGGGTCCGGGCCGGGTGCGCTCGTGGGTAGGCCCGCATCGACGGCCCGGACCTGTTGCTCGGCCAGGGCGCGGGTGACCGTCTCCAGCCGGACGAGTCGCTGCGACAGCACGTCGACCTCGCCCGACAGCTTCTCGCAGCGGGCGGTCAGCGTGCCCGCGCGGCGATGGGCGACGAGGGCCGCCACGAGCCCGAGGCCGGCAAGCCCGAGGCTCGCTCCGAGCGGAGAGAAGACCGCGAGCGGCCCGAGAAGGCAGAGCGCGAGCAGACCGCAGGCCCACAGGCTCGTACGCCGGCCGATGATCCGGGCCATCGGAGTCTTCGATCCTCGAAACGACAGGGAAACACGGATGCCGGTCCGGCCGCGGCCGGTCCGGCGTTCTTTTGTTGCCGAGACGCTCCCGGCCCACAAGCCACCGGACGGCCCTGCAAACGGATTTTCCCGAACTGTGACTTGTGCTTCCGGGTCGTCTCGCACCGCGCGCGCCGTGCCGCTTGCATCGGCGTCGCGAGGCGCCACAATGCGCCCCGCGGAACGAGAAGCCCGGAGCGAACCTCATGGACGCGACGCCATCGGACCTCCTGATGCAGGTGGAGGGCATGACCTGCGACGGCTGCGCCGCGGCGGTGTGCCGGGCCATCCAGCGCCTCGACCCCGAGGCCAAGGTCGCGGTCGACCTCGATCACGGGCGCGTTGCGGTGACGACCACGGCTCAGGCCCTGAGCATCGCCGAAGCGCTGAACGAGGCCGGATACACGGCGAGTGCCATGACGGGCTGACACAGGTCTGATCCCAAACAAATTTTTGCCTGCAAATTCAAAATTTCCGACGCGCTTTTGCTTGTCCCATCACGCAAACTGATGCGATCGATGATGCGTGGCCGCTCGGCCGATCCGCACGGCCCAACGTCGGCGGATCCGGTCCTGGCGGCGAACGACGAACGCCAGCGGACGGAATGCGGCCCCGCCGGACCCGACCGCGCAAGAACAATCCGGGAGAAACGCACCAATGCCCTCAGATATCGAGATCGCGCGCGCGGCCACGCTCCAGCCGATCACCGAGGTCGCCGCCAAGATCGGCATCCCGGACGACGCGCTGCACCACTATGGCAAGCATATCGCCAAGATCGACCACGCCTTCATCAAGTCGCTCGAGACCAAGCCCGAAGGGAAGCTCGTGCTCGTGACGGCGATCAGCCCGACGCCGGCCGGCGAGGGCAAGACCACCACCACGGTCGGCCTCGGCGACGCGCTCAACCGCATCGGCCAGAAGACCGTGATGTGCCTGCGCGAGCCCTCGCTGGGTCCCTGCTTCGGCATGAAGGGCGGCGCGGCCGGCGGCGGCAAGGCCCAGGTCGTGCCCATGGAGCAGATCAACCTGCACTTCACCGGCGACTTCCACGCCATCACCTCCGCGCACAGCCTGGCGGCCGCCCTCATCGACAATCACGTCTACTGGGCCAACGAGCTGAACATCGACGTGCGCCGCATCCACTGGCGCCGGGTGGTCGACATGAACGACCGGGCCCTGCGCGCCATCACCCAGTCCCTCGGCGGCGTCGCCAACGGCTTCCCCCGTGAGGACGGCTTCGACATCACCGTGGCCTCCGAGGTCATGGCGGTGTTCTGCCTCGCCAAGGATCTGGACGACCTCGAGACCCGCCTCGGCCGCATCGTCATCGCCGAGACCCGCGACCGCAAGCCGGTGACGCTCAAGGACGTCAAGGCCACGGGCGCCATGACGGTGCTCCTGAAGGACGCCCTGCAGCCCAACCTCGTCCAGACCCTGGAGGGCAACCCGGCCCTCATCCACGGTGGCCCCTTCGCCAACATCGCCCATGGCTGCAACTCGGTGATCGCCACCCGCGCGGGCCTCAAGCTCGGCGACTACGTGGTCACGGAGGCCGGCTTCGGCGCCGATCTCGGTGCGGAGAAGTTCATCGACATCAAGTGTCGCCAGGCCGGCCTGAAGCCCTCCGCGGTGGTCATCGTCGCCACCGTACGTGCCCTCAAGATGCATGGCGGCGTCTCGAAGAAGGAGCTCGGATCCGAGAACCTCGACGCCCTGGAGAAGGGCTTCGCGAACCTGGCGCGCCACGTCGCCAACGTGCGCAGCTTCGGCCTGCCCGTCGTCGTCGGCGTCAACCACTTCTACGCCGACACCGATGCCGAGCATGCCAAGCTGAAGGAGCTCTGCCGCGACAAGCTCCAGGTCGAGGCCATCACCTGCAAGCACTGGGCGGAGGGCGGCGCCGGCGCCGAGGACCTCGCCCATGCGGTGGTCAAGCTCGCCAACGGCGAGCAGAAGCCCCTGAACTACGTCTACGAGACCGAGACCAAGCTCACCGACAAGATCCTCGCCATCGCCACCAAGCTCTACGGCGCGGGCGACATCCAGGTGGAGTCGAAGGCCGCCACCAAGCTCGCCCAGTTCGAGAAGGACGGCTACGGCCACCTGCCCGTCTGCATGGCCAAGACGCAGTACTCGTTCTCCACCGACCCGAACCTGATGGGCGCGCCCTCGGGCCACCTCATCGCGGTGCGCGACGTGCGGCTCTCGGCGGGCGCCGGCTTCGTCGTGGTGATCTGCGGTGAGATCATGACCATGCCGGGCCTGCCCAGGGTCCCGGCCTCGGAGGGCATCCACCTCGACGCCAACGGGCAGATCGAAGGGCTGTTCTAGCCCGCACGAACCCTCCCCCCGCGCCGTGCGCGGGGGGAGGGTCGGCGTCGCGGTGTCGCGTGATCCGATCGTCGACCCGTGCTAGCCGAGGTCGCATGATCCCCCCCACCGGCCAGTTCCCATCGTGATCCCCTGGACCGTCCTCGACACCGCGCCCGTGCCGGGCGGGTCGGACTCCCTGCGCCTGCTTCAGCGGGGCACCGAGTTCTCGATCCAGCTCGGCCACAACGAGCTGATGAACAGCCGGCTCAGCGGCTCCGAGGAGGCGCTGGCGACCCTGACCGCCGCGCGGCTCGGGTCCCGGGCGAAGGCCTGCTGGCTGATCGGCGGCTACGGTATGGGCTTCACCCTCCGGGCCGCCCTCGACGCCCTGCCCGCCGAGGCCCGGATCGTGCTGGCCGAGCTCGTGCCGGCGGTTCTGGATTGGGGCCGCGGCCCCCTGGCGGGCCTCTCCTCCGAGGCGCTGTCGGACCCGCGCGCCGAGGCGCGGGTGGCGGACGTCGCCGCGGTGATCCGTGCCGGGCGCGGCGCCTACGACGCGATCCTGCTCGACGTCGACAACGGCCCGGACGGCCTGACGCGCCGTGCCAACGACCGGCTCTACGACGCCGCCGGCCTCGCCGCCGCACGGGCCGCCCTGCGCCCCGGCGGGGTGCTGGCGGTGTGGTCGGCCCATCCCGATCCGGCCTTCACGCAGCGCCTGGCGCGAGGGGGCTTCCGGGTGGAGGCGGTCGGCGTGCGGGCCGGGCGCGCGCGCGGGGCGCGCCACACCATCTGGCTCGCCGAGCGACCCGCCCGGTGACGGGATCTCAGACGGAGGCGCCTCGGCGCTCGCGCTGCCGGCTGAGCCGGGTGGCGCCGTAGATCTCGGCGAGCTGGCGTCGGGCGGCCTTGACGGGGGCTTCGTTTCGCTCGTCGCAGGCGGCCCTGATGATGCGCAGGGCATCGGCCACGGAGCGCTCGAGGCGCGCTTCGGCCGGCCGGCTCAGCGGGCGGGTGGTCTGGGTGATCTCGGTCCGGTCCATGCTGCGGCCCCTCGTCGGCGAGCCCGTCCTCTCCTGGGGCGGGTCCCGGCCGCGACCATCGGCAGTGGGCGGGGCGGCAACAAGGCAGCTTGGCCGTGAGCGCCTGCGCGGGTTGGCTCAGGGAGACGGAATGCCCCCGGCTCTCAGTCCCGCCCCTGACCCTCGTTGAACTTGTCGCGACAGGTATAGCCGACGAAGCACTTGGGATCGTCCCGGGTCGTCTCCCAGGACGGCTGGGTGGTTTCCGGCAGCGGGCAGAACCCGCCGTCGCGCACGAAGCGCGCGTAGGTCGCCGGCCCCGTACTCAGTACGATGGCGCCGGCCCGGGCCACCAGGGCCGACGCTTCGGCGCAGCTCATCGCTCGGGTGTCGGGACGGGCCTGGGCCGAAACCTGGGCCGAAACTTGGGCCTGCGCCGAAACCGGGAGAAGGACCGCGCAGGCGAAGAGGACGGACAGGCTCCGCCGTGAAACGTCCGTCATGCTGCCCCCTGGCCGGAGCCGGAGGGGAGGAACCCGTCCGGGCGGCGTCATACCGGGGACGATAGCCTCCGGACCCGGCGCGGCAAAGCCGGACTCACGCCGCCGTGAGGGCAAGGGTGAAATCCACCGCCTCGGTGACGCCCTCCTGCCACAGGGAGACGGGGGTCGGCCGGGCCAGATGCAGGGCGCCGTCCGCCTCGCCGCCGCTGATGTGCAGGTCCGCGCCGACCTTGGTGGCGAGGCCCCGCATGGGCCGGTTCCAGGCCAGGCAGCGCACGTGCAGGTCCCGCACGCCCCGGTTGCGGGCCGCGGCGGCGATCCGCCGGAACAGCGCCTGGCCGAGGCCGTTGCGGCGATAGGCCTTCTCCACCGCGAAGGCGGCCTCCGCCTCCGTACCGAGGACGAAGCCGGGCGGCGGGACGGAGGCGGGACGCAACTCGCCGAGCCCCCGCAGCGTGCCGTCGACGAAGCTGCCGAACATCAGGCCCTCGGCGTTCAGGGCGTTGCGCGCATAGGCGACGGCGGCCGCATCGCTCAGCGCGCCCATGAAGCGGTTGGCCCGGGTCTCCGGGTCGAGCCGCAGGAAGGAGGATTCCACCGCCGGGGCATCGTTGGGCCACAGGCGGCGGAGGATCGGTTGAAGGGTCGGATGCGTATCGGGCATCGGGTGCCGGTCTCCGGTTTCGGGGCGCGCAGCGCGCGCCGGGTCCGGGCGTAGCCTCCCTCAAGGCGGATCAGATCTGGCATCGCTGCCACGGTTGTGCAATGCAGCAAAGCGACGGGCTGCCGCGCGTCCGGCGCCGGAACCGGGTCCGGGGCTTGATCCTGCGGGGTGGCCGCGTCAGACCGGCAGACCCGCCGGCCGCCCGATTCCCTCCCTCCGCGAACAGGTCGCCCACACCGTGAACGCCTCCTCCTCCTCGGGCCTCGAGCCGTCGAGCCAGGCCAAGGCCGGCGCCGTGTCCCCCGGCCCGGTCTCCGACCGCTACGAGGCCCTGGTGCGCACCGCGGCCATCGAGCGCGACCCGGCGCAGATCCATCTGGTGCGCGCCCTCGACCGCTTGGTGCTGGAGCTCGGCCGCCGCAAGCGCGCCCGCAAGGGCAGCGCCCTCGGCTGGCTGTTCGGCCGCCGGGACGATGCCGCGACGCCGCCGAAGGGGCTCTACATCTGGGGTTCGGTGGGACGCGGGAAGACCATGCTGATGGACCTCTTCCACGAGGCCGCCCCTGAGCCGAAGCGCCGGGTGCATTTCCACGGCTTCCTCGCCGATGCGCACGAGCGCATCCACGCCCATCGCCAGGCCCTGAAGGCCGGCACCGCCAAGGGCGACGACCCGATCCCGGTGGTGGCCGATGCCCTCGCGGACGAGGCGACGCTGCTCTGCTTCGACGAGTTCACCGTCACCGATATCGCCGATGCGATGATCCTCGGCCGGCTGTTCGGCGCCCTGTTCAAGCGCGGCGTCACCGTGGTGGCGACCTCCAACGTCGAGCCCGACCGGCTCTACGAGGGCGGCCTGAACCGCGCCCTGTTCCTGCCCTTCATCGCCGAACTGCAGGAGCGGGCGGCGGTGCTGCGCCTCGATTCCCGCACCGATTTCCGGCTGGAGAAGCTCGGGGGGGCCTCGGTCTATCACGTGCCTGCGGACGCCACGGCGGCGGCGGCCCTCGCGGCCGCCTTCAAGGGCCTCACCGGCAAGGCCAAGGGCCGGCCCGCGACCCTGCGGGTGAAGGGGCACGACGTGTCCGTGCCCGAGGAAACCGGCGGCGTTGCCCGCTTCAGCTTCGCCGACCTCTGCGCCCAGCCACTCGGCGCCTCGGACTACATGGCGGTGGCCCGTGCCTTCCACACGGTGATCGTCTCGGACATTCCCGTGATGGGCCCGGACAACCGCAACGAGGCCAAGCGCTTCATCACCCTGGTGGACACGCTCTACGACGCCCACGTGAAGCTGGTCGCCTCGGCCGCGGCGGAGCCCCACGACCTCTACACCGCCACCGAAGGGCGCGAGGCCTTCGAATTCGACCGCACGGTCTCCCGCCTGATCGAGATGCGCTCGTCGGAATACCTCGCCCTGCCGCACGGGGCCGGTGATTCCGGCGCGAGCGGGTCGAGCGCCGGCTTGGTGGAGACCTGAGGGCGAAAGCCGAGCCGGCCGCGCGTCAACGGGTGGGAATTGTGTGAGAGCCGGCAAAAACAACGCGCGCCGCTGCCATCCGGATCACCCGCCCGGTACCGCCCCGTGCGCAACGGCACATGGAGGCCGGATCGCCGCTCCGGGGACGGATGACGGGGCCGGCCTCCGGTTGCGCCGCAACAGGCCCGACGTTTAATTGGATTCATTCCGAGGTGCGGGGCGTGGGGGCTTCGTGCGCTGCGACGGCTCTCCCGATCGGAGAGGCCGGATCCGCCGCCGCATCTCAGGACCCTTCCGGGGGGCGGCTCACGCCCTCGACGCCCGACATGTGACCCTGACGGCTTCCCGACGGTTGATGGATTGGCGTGACGCCGATCCCCACCGGCCCGTGGCCTGATCCATGACAGGATACACCGATGATCAAACTGACCGTGAACGGAGCTGAACGCAGCTTCGACGGCGATCCCGATATGCCGCTGCTGTGGTACCTGCGCGACGAGGTCGGGCTCACCGGAACCAAGTTCGGCTGCGGACAGGCCCTCTGCGGCGCCTGCACCATCCATGTGGGCGGCACGGCCGTGCGCGGCTGCGTCACCCCCGTCTCGGCCGCCGAGGGGCAGGCCGTCGTCACCATCGAGGGCCTGTCCCCCGACGGCAACCATCCGGTTCAGGTCGCCTGGCGCGACCTGAACGTGGCGCAGTGCGGCTACTGCCAGTGCGGGCAGATGATGCAGGCCGCCTCCCTCCTCATCGATACCCCGAAGCCCACCGACGCGCAGATCGACGAGGCCATGAGCGGGAACCTGTGCCGTTGCGGCACCTACCCGCGCATCCGCGCCGCGATCCATCAGGCCGCCGGTCAACCGTCCGGTGCCGGCCAGAAGCCTGCCGCGAACAAGGGAGAGCGCCTGTGATCCACGAAGCTCAGACCATGGCGGACCGCGCCTCTTCGCCGGCCGGAACCGAAACCGATCAGACCGCGCCGAGTGCGCTCGCCAATGTCAGCCGCCGCGCCATGCTCGGCGGCATGGGCGCCCTCGTGCTCGCCCTCTCCTGGCGCGATCCGGCCCGGGCCGAGGACAAGAAGGACGAGCCCAAGAAGTACGGCGCCGATGCCATGCCGCATGGCTGGCAGGACGACCCGAAGGTCTTCGTCGCCATCGCCGCGGACGGCACCGTGACGGTGACCTGCCATCGCTCCGAGATGGGTCAGGGCGTGCGCACCTCGGTCGCCCTGGTGGTGGCCGATGAGCTCGACGCCGACTGGTCGAAGGTGAAGGTCGCCCAGGCCTGGGGTGACGAGGCCCGCTTCGGCAACCAGGACACCGACGGCTCGCGGTCGCTCCGCCACTTCTTCCCGCACCTGCGCCACGCCGGCGCCGCGGCCCGCGCCATGCTGGTCCAGGCCGCCGCCAAGCAGTGGGGCGTGCCCGCCGGGGAGGTGAAGGCCGAGAACCACGTCGTCACCCACGCCAAGTCGAAGCGCAGCCTCGGCTACGGCGAGGTTGCGGCCGCCGCCGCCGAGCTCCCGGTGCCGGCCCGCGAGAGCGTCACGCTGAAGAAGCAGGATGCCTTCCGCTACATCGGCAAGGGCAAGATCGGCCTCATCGACAATCACGACTTCACCGTCGGCAAGGCGATGTACGGCATCGACACCCGCCTCGACGGGATGCTCTACGCTCTCGTCGCCCGTCCCCCCGTCTACGGCGGCAAGGTCGTGAGCTTCGACGACACCGAGGCCCAGAAGGTCGCCGGAGTCGTCAAGATCTTCAAGATCGACGCGCCCGAGATTCCCTCCGAGTTCCAGCCCATCGGCGGCGTCGCCGTGGTGGCCAAGAACACCTGGGCGGCGATGAAGGCCCGCGAGGCCCTCAAGATCACCTGGGATGACGGCCCGAATGCCGGCTACGACTCCGTGGCCTTCCGGGGCGAGCTGGAGAAAGCGGCGCGCGCGCCCGGCAAGGTCGTGCGCGACCAGGGCGACGTCGCCGGCGCCATGGCCAAGGCCAAGACGAAGCTCGAGGCCGAGTACTTCGTGCCCCACCTCGTCCAGGCCCCGATGGAGCCGCCGGCCGCCACGGTGCGGATCAAGGACGGGTTCTGCGAAGCCTGGGCCTGTACCCAGGCGCCCCAGGCGACCCATGACCGCCTCGCCAAGAAGCTGAACCTGCCCGCCGACAAGGTGCGGGTGAACGTGACGCTGCTGGGCGGTGGCTTCGGCCGCAAGTCCAAGCCCGACTACGTGCTGGAGGCCGCCCTCTGCAGCCAGGCGGTGGACGGCGCGCCCGTCAAGCTGATCTGGACCCGCGACGACGACCTGCATCACGGCTACTACCACACCATCTCGGTGGAGCGCCTGGAGGCCGGGCTCGACGACAAGGGCATGCCGGTCGCCTGGCTGCACCGCTCGGCGGCGCCCACCATCGGGTCGATCTTCGCCCCCGACCCGAAGCACGAGCTGCCGTTCGAGCTCGGCATGGGCCTGACCAACACGCCGTTCGCCGTGCCCAACATCCGCCTCGAGAACCCGGCGGCGGATGCCCACGTGCGCATCGGCTGGTTCCGCTCGGTCTCGAACATCCCGCATGCCTTCGCGATCCAGTCCTTCGTGTCCGAACTCGCCCACGCGGCGGGCAAGGACCCGAAGGAGTACCTGCTCGCGCTGATCGGCCCTGACCGGCTGATCGACCCGACCAGCATCAGCGACGTCTGGAACTACGGCGAGGACCCCGCGCGCTACCCGATCGACACGGGGCGCTTGCGCCGCGTGATCGAGGCGGCGGCCAAGGGCATCGGCTGGGGTCGCAAGATGGAGAAGGGCACCGGCCTCGGGATCGCCGGCCACTACAGCTTCGTCACCCACACGGCGGTGGCGGCGGAAGTGGCGGTCGGTCCCAAGGGCGAGGTGCAGGTCAAGCGCGTCGACATCGCCATCGATTGCGGACCGCAGGTCAACCCGGAGCGGATCCGTTCGCAGATGGAGGGCGCGGTCGTCATGGGCATGGGCCTCGCGCTCTCGGCCGAGATCACCTTCAAGGACGGACGCGCGCAGCAGAACAACTTCGACGGCTACGAGATCACCCGCATCGATGCGGCGCCGAAGGAGATCCACGTCCACCTGCTGCCGAACCCGGACTACAACCGTCCCCTCGGGGGCGTCGGCGAACCCGGCGTTCCGCCCGTGGCCCCGGCGATCGCCAACGCGATCTTCGCCGCCACCGGCCGGCGCATCCGGCAGCTGCCGATTCGCGATCAGCTGAGCGCCTGATCCGGCATCGCCCTCCCGGGTCCCGGGAGGGTTCGGGGCGCAGGACGGTTTCGGGCCGTCCTGCGCCCCGATTCATATTCGGCCCCATCGGATCCGGCCGCCCGTCCGCAGGGCAGAGGCCGACAGGGCTCGAAGGTGTCCGACCGCCGGCGCGCGTTCGCGCCGATCCGGTCTCCCGTGGCGAACCCGTGTTTCCCGCCGACGGTTTTCACGACCCGCGCAGGGAGCCCTGCCTCGCTCCCGTGGGTTGACCCTCCGACGGAGGCGGCCCGGGTCGGGCCGATTCCACCTTCCGAACCAAGGACAGCAATCGATGATGCGTTTCCCAGGGCCCGTTGCCGGGTGTCTCGCCGCCAGTCTCCTCGTGGCGGGTGCAGCGCCCGCTTTCGCCTCTCCCTGCAGCGATCGCATCGCCAAGCTCGAAGGACCGGTGAAGGATCTGGCCAAGGAGGCGATCTCCGCCAATACCAGCGGCAAGGCCGCGGCGAGCGCGCGCGGCGGTCAGGGCATCACCGGAAGCGGCGGCAGCGCCTCGGCCGAGGCAGCCCCCCCGGAAAAGTCGGCGGAGGCCGGAAAAGGCGGCGACAAGGCGATGCAGGCGAAGGTGGCCCTCGACGAAGCGCGCACCGCCGACAAGAAGGGCGACGCCAAGGCCTGCGGCGAAGCGGTCGATCGGGCGCAGAAGCAGGTCGACAGCGCGCCCTGAGGCGCAGGCCCCGGCCATCGGCTCGGGGGAAGCGCTGGCCCCGTCAACAGGGGCCGGCGCGGGTCTAATGGATCGGGTGCATCGGGGGCGGCGACGGCATCCGCCCCACCTGCCTGTCGGATGTCAGGCGCTGGTGACGGCCGCGAGCGCGTGGTCGTTACCGTTCAGGCCGGCGCAGAGATCATCAATCTCTGCAAGATCAAGAGCTTCGCCGGAATCGCTCGCAATAGCATCGATCAAGTGATCTTGATGCGGGCTGAAGGGATGACCCTGCAAACGATAGAATTGATAATAGCGAAGCGCGGCTAATACAGCATCACGTTCTCGATCAGTAATGGTAATATTCTGCATGCCGGATATAATTCCCGTTATTGGTTGCGGGAGTTCGAGAAACAACCACTCTGCGGCGCCGTGAGCTTGGATGTTGTAAGCGAATCCGTACGGATTCGTCCATCACCGGAAACCATGCGTTAGCCGTTTCAGCATCGACCCGAGCCGCCGTCGAACGGCCAAGTCTTTGTCCGATCGCCATTTCCGCCGAGCGGCGCGCGCCGAGGTTTTTTTTAGCCCGGTGATTTGATCTTATGCGCTTGACAACCTTTGATAGGGCTCGTCGCTCTGAGGCGTCGGCGGACAGCGCCCGTCAGGGCGTCAGCTTATCCTTAACCGATCGGTGGCACGGTCACGCTTCGCCCGCCCTGCCTCGTGCCGCGCGCGGGATGCGGAGGCCAGGGTCCGACTCATGCCCAAGACCCGAAGCGAATATTCGTCCGCTGCCGATGCCGTGCGGCCTGCCGCGCCGACGCTCGGCCCCAGCGTCCGCCGCCATCTCGGACACACCCTCCGCACCTTCTACGCAGACATCCTGGCCGACCCGCCGGGCGCGCGGCTCGAAGCGCTCCTCGCCCGGCTGGGCAAGGGGAAGCGCTAGCCCGCGGTGTGACCCGTTTACCGCGTTTCCGGATGTTTCCCAGGCATGTGCGTGAATTCACGGACGGTTCACGCTGGGATCGCTAGTGGTGCGTTGATCCGATGAGCCCGCGCACTCCGCCGTGCTCTCACATGAAGCAGTTCCATGATCACGCTCGCCCTCGTCGTCGTCGGCAACATCCTGCTGGCGTCTCTGTTCTCGCTCATCGCCGTCGCGGCGGATTGAGCGTCCGGACGTCGCGCGCCGCAGCCTGAGGCCGGCGCGTCCCCGTCCTCGGCCACGCTGACATTTTCATCGGCCGCCTAGCGGCCGTCGACGCCCCGGGGCTCCCGCCTGCGGGGCTGCTCGGCGTGGTCTCGGTCGCGCTTGTCGGCTCTCGTCCGCAGCCTTGAAGCGGCGGGCATCGGACATCCTGCCTCCGGGGTGAGCCCGAGGGTCCGGCCGGGTGCAGCGAGGCGAACGGTCGTGGCGATCGCCTCCCGTCGCCACGCCCATGCGCTGAACACAGGATGGGATCCCAAGATTGAACGGAATGTCCTTTCTATAGAACCCCCGCAGGCTCAGCAGGTTCTTCTCCCACCGGGAACCGCGGGAGCATCCTGTTCTCCACATCGTGTAAAGCGTTCTCGATCAGGCCATATCGCGGGAACGAAGAGGCTCGTGCTGCCTTATCCGACTCAGTCCTGACGCTTGACAATGTTCGTTAAAACGAACGAAACCAGCGTCGCCGGGGTCGCGATGCGGAAGCCTTCGCTCCGGCTGCGCGAGCCAGATTCGGAGATCCCCGTGAGCGAGACCACTTCCCGGACCACCGGACGCACCCGCCGCCATGCGGCCCTGCTCGGCGCCGGCCTCGCCGCGGCCCTGCTCGCGCCCCCGCTCGCCTGCGCCCAGACCGAGCTCCTCAACGTCTCGTACGATCCGACCCGGGAGCTCTATCGCGAGATCAACGCGGCCTTCTCCGAGGCGTGGAAGGCCAAGACCGGCGAGACCCTGACCGTGCGTGCCGCCCATGGCGGCTCGGGCTCGCAGGCCCGCACGGTGATCGACGGCATTCCCGCCGATGTCGTGACCCTCGGCATCCCCTCCGACATCGACGCGATCAGCCGGATCTCGAAGAAGATCGTCCCGGATTGGCGGACGAAGCTGCCGAACCAGGGCCTGCCCTACACCTCGACCGTGGTGTTCCTGGTACGCAAGGGCAATCCGAAGGGCGTGAAGGACTGGGGCGACCTCGTGAAGCCCGACATCAAGGTCATCACCCCCAACCCGAAGACCTCCGCCGGGGGACGCTGGAACTTCCTCGCGGCCTGGGGCTACGCCTACGAGCGGGAGGGCAAGGACGCCGACAAGGCCAATGCCTTCGTGGGGGCGGTCTACAAGAACGTCCCGGTCCTCGACACCGGTGCCCGCGGCTCCACCGTGACCTTCGCGCAACGCGGCCTCGGCGACGTGCTGCCGACCTGGGAGAACGAGGCCTACCTCGTGTTCGAGGAGTTCGGCCGCGACAAGTTCGATGTGGTCGTGCCGCCGACCTCCATCTACGCCGAGCCGCCGGTCGCCCTGGTCGACGTCAACGTCGACAAGAAGGGAACCCGCAAACAGGCCGAGGCTTATCTTCAGTTCCTCTATTCCGACCAGGCGCAGGCCATCTTCGCCAAGCACCATTACCGCCCGCTCAACCGCGCGGCGGCCAAGCCCGAGGATCTGGCCCAGCTTCCCGAGCTGAAGCTGTTCAAGATCGAGGACCTGCAGGGCGACTGGGACGAGATCCAGAAGAAGAATTTCGACAACGGGGGCCTGTTCGACCAGCTGAGCAAGGCGGGGCGCTGACGCAGCCGCCCTCCCCGCCCCTTCCCGCTGGGGAAGGGGCCGAGACCTGAGCAGGACACCCCCATGGCCCCGCCCACCCGTGCCGAACCTTTCCGCACCGACCCCCTCCGCCCCAAGCGGCGATTTCTCCGCCCGAGCGTGATCCCCGGTTTCGGGCTCGCCTTCGGCTACACCCTGACCTGCC
>NZ_PDHT01000045.1:0-25507 GCF_002917135.1 Methylobacterium sp. V23 | reverse complement strand
ACGACCAAGATGCCGACGCTACCCCGCATGAGTCCTGCTCAGCGAGGCTTAGTATTAATGCTTGGTTTCGAATGAACACTACTTTGCGATTGAGCGAGGGCCATGGCCTCCGCGGTCCGAATAGCTGCTGCATCATCGGCATTAGCAAGCTTGAACTGGTTCACACCTGCAATACTTGCGCTGTCGGCTGCCCGCTGAAGCTCGGTGCGACGCTTAACCAACGAAGCATAGTCGATCGCGGCCGCGCTCAAACCGGTCAGGATTGGAAAGAGCAGAGCAACAAGAACGAGTACGCCACCGCTTTGGTCAGCGCAAAACCTGGATCCGCTCGCGGTGATTTTGGGGGCTGTCATGACATCAGCCTACCGGTTATGAGTTACCAATATCCTGATTAAGTAAGATAAACCACCGCTTACCGAAAAAGCATGGGTATCACACCCTGATTACGGTGATAGCCGTACTATCGTTATTTCTGTACGCGCCAAAAAACTTACCGTATACTCCATTGTATCAAACTTCATATTAATCTGGTTAGAATTTTAGATTAGCCCCTATATTTGGAATTATAGAGCAATGTATTGTTGTCATCCTGCTTGATCAGCAGTCGAGAAAAATCATTGCCCCTTTAGGATGCTCGCAACGATTGCATCAGTAGGATGCAGCCTCTGCTGCTGTCGCGAGAAAGGGGGAACACGATGAGTGAGTGTGCCAAAGACACAGAAGTTTCGGGGCTTACTGCCACTGAATGGGCTATCGTCGCCGCCTCGGTTGTGTCTGACCTCAGGAAAGTTCTGGAGGCTTGGCGTAACACGTCAGGTGTTGATCCTGAAACTGTAGCCCGACTTCACGCCGAGCTCGCAGCGGCAACGAAAAACAGCACGTTTGAGGGCTTCCCGATGGAGCGCGAAAAGCGCGTGATCGATCTTGCGATTGGGCTTACAGATTTGGCTTTCGCGGCCTCAGAGGATCTTCCGAACGCTGAAGAAATAAGATCTCCTAAACTATAAGTTTTTCTGGAGTTGTCGCAAGCTGCGCATAGGCCAAAGGAAAAATCGGTTCCCTCTTGGCTTCAGGTTAATTCAACACCTGAAGTTCGAAGCAAGCCTCAAACAGCTGGTTTTCCTCGCAGGCGGTCCACGCGCAAGTGATACTTAAGCCCTCGCGCAGCCAGGAAGCCGACAGGGCGAGTAGTCGAAGCCCCACTAGCGCCTCGATCTGTATTGTTGCCTGACAGAGGGACGAGGAGCGCTCCGCGTGACTGAGGCCCCAAAGCACTCAGGAACTTCGGCCGGTTTCATGAGCGAAAAAGCTTCGCCCCTTCAAACGCACATCACATCCTAAAAGGGAAGCGGCCAGGGTTTCCCCCAGCCGCCTCATTCCTCATGATACTTTCTTCCGCAAGATATGTAGGTACTGCTTTATTTGGCGGGATCAAAGATCGGTCTGCATATCATTAGGGCATAGATCTATTGATTTCAGCCGTTCTACGCTGCTCGCACCGCCGCGATGAATTGACGTATCTCATGTGTAAGGCGCTGGGACTGTTCACCAAGCGACGCCGCCGAGTGTAGAACCTCGTCCGCAGTACGCCCCGTCTGCTCGGCCGCATCTGCAACACTCGTCACATGCTCAGTCACGTCCCGCGTTCCGGCTGCCGCCTGCGTAACGTTTCGCACGATTTCATGCGTCGTTGCAGCTTGCTCTTCGACAGCGGCAGCAACTGTCGCCGTGACGCCGTCAAGTTCCGTGATCCGCGCGTTGATCGTTTCAATCGCACCGACCACCCGGTGGGTCGCATTCTGAATCGTAGCGATCTGACCGTTGATGCTCGTCGTAGCTTGTGCGGTTTGGCTTGCCAGCGCCTTGACCTCTGCAGCGACCACCGAGAAGCCGCGCCCTGCTTCGCCCGCCCGTGCGGCCTCAATGGTGGCGTTGAGCGCCAGGAGATTGGTCTGGCTTGCGATCTGCGAAATCATCGCGACGACGTTTCCGATCTCAGCCGCAGCTCCGTTGAGTTCGTGCACCACCTGGGCGGTGCTCTGCGTCTCGTTGACAGCAGAACGTGCAAGGCGTGCGGCTTCCTCGATTTGGCGACCAATTTCCTGAACGGTGACGCCCATCTCCTCGGTGGCGGCGGCAACGGTCGTAACATTGGCTCCTGCTTCATGAGCCGCGGCCGCGACCGACGCCGATTGGGTCGCCGTCTGGCTCGCGGTCCCGGCCATCGTTTGCGCCGTCGCCTGCAACTCCGAGGAAGCCGAAGAGACGTGACGGACGATACCATCAACCGCGCTCTCAAACGCCTGAGTTGCCGTATCCACCCGCTCAGCCTGACGCATCTTCCGGCTTTGCTCGTCGCGCTGCTCTTCGCGAAGGAGGTGAGCCGCCACGGCATTGTCCTTGAAGGTCTGCACCGCTTGAGTGATGTCGCCGACCTCGTCCCGCTGCTGAGTGGCGGGAACGTTCACTTTCAGATCTCCGCCAGCGAGGGCGAGCATGCTCCCGGTCAACGAGCGGAGGGGGCGAATGGCACGGTACGTCCAAACGGCAAAGCCGAGGCCGACAAGGCAGGCCAGGCCACAAAGGCTGATCATCAGCATCATGAAGGTCTGCGAGATGGAGCGGACATCACCGCCGATGGCTTGGTTGCGCGCTTCTTGCAGATCGATGAACTGGTTGATGCGACCGAGCCACTCGACGAAGGCGGGGCGCGCCTCTCGCATCAGAGTATCACGAGCCCGCTCACCGTGACCGGATCGCTGATCCTCGATAACGCGCTGGAGCAGCGGAAGCGTCCGAGCTTCGGTTTGTTTGATGCTTTCGAGGATTGCCCGTTCGTCTGAGGACGTTCCAGCGACATCCGCGAACATCCGATCCATTTTCTCGGCAGACTGTGCGTAAGCTGCACTGAGGCGGGCAATATCTGCCAGAACAGCGTCGCGCCCGGCTTGATCGCTGACGAGGGTAAAGTCCCGAAGACTGATCGCGCGATCATGGACGCTGCCACGGAAATTGATGGCGTATCTCTGCTTGACTGAGTTTATATCATTGATAGTGTTTAGGCTCGTATCGATGAGGGAAACTTGTCGGATGCCATAGCCGGTAAGTGCAACCATCATCGAAAATAGAGCTGCGTAACCTATGAGTACCTTTGATGTGAGTCGAAGGTTTCTGAGCATTTTCTTCACCTGCACAAATAGAAATAGCGAGCTACCGTTCAGTTTTGCTCGTTCTCGTGCTGGTTTAAGGGGTTCCACTTAAGGCGAGCTTATAAAGCACCACTTCACGGTTTCGTGATGGGGGTTATTCCCATTGGAAACCAGTGGAATGTCAGATTTCATCGAACATAGTTTTTCAAGCGAGCCATCGTGATTCACAGGTACCTTGATGGGATTGTGCTTAAGGGCAGCTCGTGGACTGGGAGTGTGGCGGTCGTGACAAGGCCACCTGCGAGCGCCTGATCGAGCGGCTCACACGCTGGCGCACCCGGCTCTACTGCATAGACAATTACGCCGTCTATGACGTGCTCCTGCACGTCGGGCAGCGTTATGTCGGCAAGGACGAAACTCACGGCATCGAGCGGGACAACGCGCGTCAGCGGCGCTGGCTGGCCCGCTTCCGACGTCGCTCCATCGTGGTCTCGAAAACGCAGCGGATGGTGGACATTAGCCTCGCACTATTCGCCCGCTTCGCCGGGAACAGCAGGATCAGCGACCTCCTATCTATGCTCGCCTAATACCCTCCACAACTGGTGTCGTCGCGCTGCTAGCCACTGCTAGGTTCGGGGTCGCTAAGGCCGGAGGCGTCGCTTATTGGGCACGTCGCATGGGTTGAGGGTCGCCGTCCAAGGTTCGGCGGTGTTAATGCCGCTCTGATCGCCGGATTTGTACCGTCCCCAGGCTGCCACCTTCGAAGGCAAGGCGTTGAGGCGGCTCCGTATGCCTGGTTCGGATCTCCGCCACCGCCCCATCGATGGCGGCGAAATTTGCGTACCCCTCCATGTGCAGATAGCCGGGCTCAAACTCGGCCATGGCTTGCAGCCCTACCCAGTCCAAGATGACGAGGCGGCGATTTTTGAGTTCTATCAGCTGTTTATGTCTGAGTTCCTGAAGCGAACGATTGACGTGCACACCTGACAGACCAGAGATCTCGGCAAGATCCGTCTGCCTCAATGGGAATTCAAAGCTCTGACCTTGTGTCCGCCCAATAACGCGGTGGCGGACATACATCTCGCAGAAGAGATGCGCTAATCGTTCGACGGCGGTGCGCGTCCCGACGTTCATCAGCCATATTTGAAGGGTCGCCTCATTCACCAGGGCGCTCGTTTTTAAGGCGCGCGCGAGGTTTGGATGCTGCTGGAACCTGCCGACTACCTCAGGCGGGATCCATGCAATCCGACAGGGGGAAAGCGCCTCGACGGAATGGCACATCTTATCTTGGAGAAAAGTCTCCAGATCACAGGTATCACCAGGGATGAGGAGCGCCAGGATCTGACGCCGGCCGCTGCTACGTAATTTGAAGCGACAGGCCAGCCCTTCCAAGATCAGGAAAGCGCCGGAGGCCTCATCGCCTTCAGCAAGGAGGGTGGAGCGTGCGTCAATCCGTTTGGATGATCCGCTGATCTCCTGCAGGAGTGTTCGCTCAACATCCGATAGGTGGGCGAAGCCTTCAAGTTTGCGGATTGCAGGGTTTTGCGATTGCACTGAGTTGGGCATTGATAGTTTGTGCAGTTGTGCACACCCCTTGGCGCATTGGATCGATAGCCCAAAACAGATCACAATTTTGTTAAAAGTCAAATTCTGTATTCAGGATTTTCGTCCTCCATTTGATGGATGTCTCACGCAAATTTCTCTCCGCGAAAATTGTCAAATTGCGAAAAATTTAGCTCCTGCGCCCTCTGCAAAATGGAGGCGAGAACAGGCTTCCTGGAAAAGGATGAACGCCTATGCCGAAGGTCAAATAGGCTCTGGTCGCGGCTGGAACGCCCGTCCGGCTAGAGGTCGTGCCCCGGCGGGATCTGCGCCGGGAAGATGCCGCCCCCTTATGTCGGGGTCAGCACCACAAAGTTCGACACATGCGTGAGGGACGGGCGCATGCCCAAGCCCTTCAGGATTGATGCATGCGTGATCTGGGACCTTCGACGACTGGACGCCGCGATCGACCCACTAAGTGAACCTGTTGAGGTGGACACTTGGATCGACTTCGAGTGAAAGGAGCTGTTCCCTCCCTGTCGTCAGAATGCCCTAAGGGGCATCACAACCGAATAAAAGCATGTCAGAGAACACAGAAAATCAGACCACCGACTTCATCGACCTCGCAGGTGAGATCGTCTCCGCGTATGTGTCGAACAATCCCGTCCGGCTTGGCGATCTGCCGGATGTGATCCGCCAAGTTCACGCGGCGCTTCAGGCGCTGGCGACAGGAGCCGCCACAGCGTCGCCGGAAGCCGAAATCGAGAAGCCAACAGCGGCGCAGATCCGCAAGTCGGTGACGCCGGAGGGGATCGTTAGCTTCCTGGACGGGCGGACCTACAAGACCCTGAAGCGCCACCTCACAGGCCATGGTCTTGATCCGCAAACCTACCGCCAACGCTATGGCTTATCGCCCGACTACCCCATGGTGGCTCCGGAATATGCGGCCCGACGCTCGGAGTTAGCTAAGTCCATTGGCCTCGGCCAGATTCGTGGGCGGGAAGAAGGCGTCGAGCCAAAGGCCAAGGGCCGCGGCAAGGCAGCCTGAGCTCAGTCACTGGCATCTCAGCAGGCGGAGTTGCGATGCTAGCTGCGTTTTTCCCGGCTATGAAAAAAAGGGGCGAGGGGTATGCCAAGCGGTGCCTCTCCTCCTGGCACCGATGCCCTCTAGGATCGCCCAGGATGCTCAAGGACGGCCGAGGACCGAAAATCGCACCCACTCCCTGTTAAGTCGAGCGCCCCTGCTTAGGCTCGCCGTGTCGTCCGTTTCCCGTCCCCACGCATGCGCGCACATACGCGCGCTCGCGCGGTTACGATGGGTTTGCGCCCCGGTTCGCATCAAAAGGGTAAGTTTGATTGGGGAAGCCAGACGGTAAACGGACGTCTGGATAGACCGTCCGACGCCGCATCAATCCCGATTTGAGCCCGGGCCGCCATGGCGCGGATGAGATCCCGCTAACCGCGCTCGGGCATCCTACCGACGAGCCAAGTTGCGTACCGGCTCGCATGTGAGATGGACGATCCTACCCCGCCGGTTCCGTGAGCAGACCGGACGGCGGGGGCAGGCTTCCTGCATCGACCGAGAAGCAGATCCCGGAGCCACGTTATGCCGGTGAGGATCGACCTTGAGCTTCTAATCACTCTCGGCATTGTGCTCGGCGCGCTGGTGGAGATCGCCCGCGGCTGGACTGATAGACCCCACCGCTAGACGGCTCTAGTGCCGCCGCAAGAGGTCCATGGTGGCCAAGAGATAAAACCGCACCAGCTTCCTCATGCCAGCCTCAGAACGACCATGGCTGCGCAAATGAGGAGTGTGCCGACGAGTGTGAGTTCAAGGCGCGTCATGGGCGCCCAAGAACGCAACCCCCAAGCCACTGGTATACCACACAGGTTAAATTCACGAGATCGTGAGCAAAGCGCATTTGGCCCTATGGCGTCGGCAAGGCACGTCTCCTATTCCGTCCGGCCTGCAACAGCCGCCGGCCCCCATGTCAGCCTCACCGAAGTCTAAGCTTGTCCCCGCCGATCCGAAGCTCTGGCGCCAGGGCTTCCTCGACCTCCGTCCGAGCGTAGTCCCGTGCCTGGGATTCACGCTCCAGTCCTGGGGCGGCGCGCACGAGAGGTGCATCGACTTCCTGGACCGCTGGGCAGATGAGGCCGTAACCCTCGGCTGGACCACGCTGGATCTGTTCGGCGTCCATCCCGAAGGCGGCGCAATCCGCCCGGATTTCTGCGGTGCGCTCGTGCTTTCGGATGCCCCGGTCACGGCCATTACTACCAACCGCATGGCCTTCCTGAACACGGCCTACTATCGCGACACGCCCGGCCGCCCCAGCGGCGCGGTACCGCTATGGGCGTTCGGCCGATGACGCTGGCCCGCCGCGTGCTATCCCGGCGGCACGGCTGATTTGAACGCGACGACCGGCGATCTCTGCAAGGCGAAGGCGATCATCGAGGCTGAAGTCGTCGCAGCCGTCGATGCCTTCATGGCCGATCCGATCACCACGGCATTCCTGTTCGGCGATGGCTACCGCATCGACCTTGCCGAAGCCGTGAGCAGCCATGAGTGGGCAAAGGTAACCGTTGCGAGCAAGGACGCGACCGAGCACTTGAAGCGCGTGGCCGTGCGGACCGCAATCTTGCTGGCGCGGCCTGAAAAGGCTTAGCCCCGACTAGTTACAGTCGTAGGTCTCAGCCATGGCAGGATCTGATTTCAGCGTAAGCGCGTATGTATCAATGCTGGATATAGGCAGGGCGACAGAAACAGGCGGCCTTGTAATCATAACGATGCCGAAGGCTGCACTAGCAATGAACATTGCGATCCCGAATGAGACAATGGTCTTCATTTAAATTTCCATCGGTATGGCGATTTATAAAAATCATAGTCCAGCTATATAAATAGCCGATACATTGTTTTTAAATCTTCAGCAATCCGTCAAAATTGAATACATCGCATAAATTTTGGGCGACGGGTGTCAACGAAGTGCTGAATGTTTATCGGTGCAGTGAGGCGTCGGGCAATTTATGTGCAGGCATGCAGGCGAAGGCTGCAGTTTGAAATCGAAGATTGCTTATCTACCAATGTGCCGCCGCTCAGCCGGCGACCCCTACTGACCTTCGCACATTGCCTAGGCTGAGCGATCGGGAGATCCCTTCAATGCCCCAGCCTTCGCGTGGCAGGCTAGCCCGCGGCACAACTTCAAGCATGTGCCGTTGGCAGCCCTGTCACCTGCGTGGTGTATCGCGGGCTGCGCATCTTGAACTTCGTCGACCAAGTTCGCTTCTCCGTGAGCCCTGCTCGGGCCGGCACGACCGCGCCCCGGCCGAACAGCTTGCCGCAATCAGAATGCGCGTTCTTGGGGTCATGCGGACGAGAACCCGGCAAGCTATGGCAGGGGTTGACCTCTGACATCCGGCCAAGAGGACATGGCATGGCAGCTCAACCCGAGACCGACTACGATTTTCGACAGCGGATCATGCGTGTAGCCGAGGAGGTCGACCGTCCCATGATCAGCCTCGCTCTGAAGCGTGATCTTGATGTCATCGGAAGACGGTACGGACGCTTCAGGTATGGCGTGGCGCTCGCAGAGACAGAAAACCCGCCGCGGCCGAAGCCGGGCGGGTGAAAGGCGGGCCGCTTCACGAGCGTGGGGCGCTGATTGATCCGCAGCCGAAGAGAGGGTGCAACAGCTGCCTTGTGCAGGGCTGACGAAGTGTACGAGTTCGCACCAAAGCCTCTCGCTTCACCTACCGAGCCACAGGGCTTTAAGGCAATCACGATTTCCCTCGACAGGCAGCGATGCACTCGCCAATCAGGGCTGATTGAGCCGGAGAAGCCCGTTGGTCAGATCGTCAGAGCTTGAGCTGCATGCTCGCGCACGGGAGCTGTTCGAGCATGAGAACCTGGGCCGTCTATGGCGTGCTCCGGTCGGTGCCCCGGCCAACTCACCGGCGTCTCAAACGGCCGCCAGCCTCGTTGAGCGACAGAACTACTTGGTCCGCATACGCGCTCAGATGCGCGATGAAGGCGCAGCGATGGTCACCGAAGAAGAAAGTCTGTCTGAGGCACTGGGCGGCCGAAACTACGTTCTGCCGCAACGCTAGCGGGACGAAGCGCGGTCGATCTCAGAAGCCGAACCACCGCCGAACTGCTTCCCGCCACCACGGCTTAGACATCGCGTCTGCAGCATCCTTCAGAGCTTCACGGGCCGGGCCTGTCGATTGTTGGGGGAGATAGCCGAGCATCTGTGAGCCGCCTGATCCGGAAAGGTGGCAGAATAGCGAGATCGAGTGCGCGACGAGCTGCGGCCGGTTGCCTTACCTGAACTGATTGCGAAAAACCGCCTCGGATTGTTTCGGGCGGGTGCAGGTAGGGATAGGGAAGGAAGGCTATCATGGATCAGGAAAAGACCCCGACCCTTGAAACAGCGCGAGAGTTCATCCTGGAGGCGCTACGCGCATATGTTCACGACCCCGCCGACAGCGACTTTCAGGCCGGCTACCTAACCGCCCTGTATGTGGTTGGGATCGAAGCCCTTGGAATGGAGCTTGAGGGGACGCCAGAGCCTACCAGACCACGGCAAGCGCCTTCGTACCTTCGCCTAGTGAAGTAACCCTAGAACGGCGTCCCCTTGACCATGAACCGGATCACCGTCTCGCCGCGCGTGAGCGGCCAGAAAAACCCGCCACGGATTTCTCCGGGCGGGTTCGGTTCGATTACGTTAAGGCTGAAAGTAACTGAGGCATAGCATGTCGACTTAATGCTATTGTTAAAACTCACTCAAAGTGTCGCCCAAAGCAGCCATCTGCTCTGCTCGCGATGGTTCTGTGCCTTCAAGACTAAACGCACACAGTTGGCTTGCCCTGCCTAGCACCGCATGCCTAATGTCTGCCGCCAAACGGGCCGGGTGGCCCGGAATTTGGTCCTTGGATGCTGACAAAAACGCGACTGAAATGGGCTTGCCTTACTTCTTCCTGACGACGTCAGGCTTGCCCCCCGGAGAGGCCTATGAGCGATGGCGCACACTCATGGCGCCGTTATACGAGGTCAAACCGACGACGCCATCCGCCGTTCTGCCTTTCGGCAGCAACATCGCGTACCAAGTCGGTGATCTCGTTGCTCACCGCACACTGCTTTCAACTCAGCGTCTTCGGCGGGACCGCCGACGCGTCGACGCTGGGCCTGACCACTACACGTTCCAACTCTACCGTTCCGGTCGCTTTCGAGGCACCATCGCCGGCAAAGCGGTCTCGGCCTCATCTGGAACCATGACGCTCATTGGCCGCCGTCACTTGATCGATGGTATGCTCGACCAAGCCGATACAACTGGTATCGTTGTCCCGTGCAGCCACCTCCACGGGCTACCGCTCGAAGATCATGACCTGCTCTTTGATGCGGTCCGCAATCGGTTACTGGCCACGCATATTCTGGATATTTATCGCCGATTACCGACTACTCACCTCAACAACGCCTCGGCCATCGTTAAGGAGTTCGTTGCTTTCTTGCGCCGCCTGCTCGATCCTTCCCAAGCCACTGACGTGCTGGAAGGCCATGAACTCTACGGCGGTCTGCTCGCACTAGCGAAGGCGATCGTGCAGGAAAACCTGTCACGGGCCACACTGTCACCCGAGTTTATCGCCGGACAAATGCAGATCTCGCGGTCCACGCTCTACAGAATGTTTGAGCCTGAGGGAGGCGTGATGCATTTCGTGCAAGGCGAGCGCCTAAGGGCGGTGCGCGACGCCCTCTCTGATCCGATGGAAAGACGCACCATCACTCGATTAGCGGAGGTGTATGCATTCAACACTATCTCGCAGCTCAGCCACAGCTTCCGCAGTTGCTACGGCACCTCGCCTCAGGCTTGGCGTAGCGAGCGTCGTTTGGCTCAACGAAACGGTGAACAGGGGTCGTTGCAGCACGTCTGGACGTGGCTACGTGAAACGTAACAGCCTCATCGGGGAAGTAGTAGTTCCGCGGCGTAAGACAGCGAACTGCATCAAAACGGCGTCGTTCTTATTACAGGCAGGGGGCACTTCATGCTGCTGATTGACGACGTCCATGCAACCGGATGGCGCTCCTGTCTAAGACTCACCTACATCGCATTCCAATTTCTGCTGGTGGTCGTTCGTGATTTCTGGAAGCCTGATCCAATCCGAGCCGCATCCCAATCGGATCAGCGATCATAAATCCCAAACAGCGCTCCCCCAATGGGCTTGAGCGTCAGATTTACGGTCAATACTCCAACAACACTGAGCCATGCATCCGAAGTACGCACGCTGCTGGTGGATCATGCTGCGACTGGCATTCAATAAGCTGTGGCAAAGTAGGATGGTTTACGAAAACTTGGGGTCTGCGGTAGATTTCCACCCTTTCCGTCCGCCTGTAATTATTTACGCTGACATAATACGGGGATAATTCCGAAGTAAAAATGATCTTAGAACTGGATGCGCGTTAGAGATCCCGCAAAGCAGACGAAAATCTATGATGCGGCGTGGTATGTGATGATCAGTACGTGGAGAAAAAGGCCCTATTTCATTGCGTTCGCAGGATTACTTGGCGTTCTTGGCTGTATTCAGGCACATGCTAGCTTCTCGAACGTCGCCGGCATCGTCATCCAGAAAGCCAGACAATTCGGCTTCCAGGCGGTCACCTTGCGAGCCGGCGGATCCATCGTGCTGTCCAACGAAGAAGCGACGGCCGTCCACCATGCCTATATCGAGGCGGACGGCATCCGGCGCGACTTCGGCGACCAGGCCCCCGGCACTCGCACTACGATGCTGTTCCCGCAGCGGGGCGACTTCCTCGTCCTGTGCGGCGTCCATCCGAAGATGAAGCTTTCCGTCCACGTGGATTGAGAGATGGGTCGTCGGGGATGTTAAGGGGCGAGTGAGTGCCGCCCGGAATTTGATTGCGATCGGAGATTGGTTCTCCTTGTTGGGCAAACCGAAGCTGTCATCGCCTCAGCCCGTGCGTTGGCTCCCTTTAGCCTTCGCACGCCGGGCGTCGCGAGCCTTTTCAGCCTGAGCCAGCCGGGCACGTAGGGCTTCGTTCTCTGCGTGCTGTTCGTCCGCGTCGACAGCTAGCTCGACGCATTGACCGTGCACGTCCGCGAGCTGCTGGCACAACTCGGCGTTCTCGACAGCGAGGGCCAGAAACTCGGCAGTGCGCTGTGCCGCGTCGTGCATGCCGTCCTCGATCCAGCTCAATGCCGAGACGCCGGGTCACCCAGAGCTTCCAAGCGTCGCCATCAGGAACGACGCGGCTCCAAGCCGCGACAAACGTAGGCTGAGCGTGCGACCGTCAGCGGAATAGCGGGAGCCCTGCTCCCAGCAGGCATAGGCCCCCAATCAATAAGCTGCCGCCAACGCTTTCGAGGATGGCTTGTTGCCGAGGCCGCTGCGCAGCGACGCTAGCCGAAATCACCCCTGACACCAGACACACCAAGCTCAGAACCGCCATTCGCATCTCCCTGCCTGTTTCTCGCAGGCAGGGGTTAAGCAAAGGGTGCCGGGCGGGTTAACCATCCTCAAAGGCCGGTTAACAATTCATTAGCGTCCAAGGGAACTTTGTAGGAAACTACTGAGGCGGGCGGGTGCCCGCTTATGTACCCCTGAGCATCTCCTCATGCGTCTGCTTGCTCCCAGCTGGCTCCCCTCACGGCTGGCGGTATGCCTGTCCGCGCCTCTGCTGCTGCTGGGGGTTGGTGGCGCGAGTGCGCACGTGAAGTGGTTCTGCGCCTACGATGTGGCTGGCCAACCACGTGGTCTCGAACAGGTGCTCTGTGCCGAGTTCGAGTGGCTCGTCGGCCTGTCCCTCGTGTGCTTGATGGCCGGCTGCCTGATGGAAGGCACGCCTCTCGGAACGTACCTGCTCAACGCCCTCGACCGGGTAACTGCTCGGCTGCGCACGGACACGACCCTGCTGGTTCGGGCCACGCTGGGCTTCTTCTTCGTGTCGCTGTGGAACCTCGGCGGCATCATTCTCACACCTGAGCTGAAGACCGACCTTTCCTGGATCCCGTGGCTGCAGCTCGGCATCGCCGCGATGTTGATCTGGAAGCAGACGCTCCCCCTTGCCGCCCTTGGCATCGTGTTCTTGTTCGGCTTTGCCACCTGGAACTACGGTGCCTTCCACCTGGCCGATTATCCGGTCTTTCTCGGCATTGCCGCCTACCTGACACTCGTCAGCTTCGATCGCACCCTGTTTGGTCTGCGTCCCCTCGACGTGGTGCGGTTGAGCGCTGCCGTCACCCTGATGTGGGCTTCCGTCGAGAAGTGGGCCTACCCGCACTGGACCGATCCGCTGCTGACGGCCAAGCCTGAAATGACGATGGGCTTCTCGAACGAGCTGTTCATGAATGCAGCTGGCGTGATCGAGTTCACCCTCGCCTTCGCGCTGATCTGGACCCCGCTGGTACGTCGCATGAGTGCGATCATCTTGACCGCGGTCTTCGTCTCAGCGGTGTTCGAGTTCGGCAAGGTCGATGCGATCGGTCACTCCGGCATCATCGTGGTGTTGCTCGGTATCGCTGCTGACGATGCGCGTGTCGCGGTGAGAGCCCGAAGCACAATGCTGGTGCCTGCCTACTACGCCGCGGCCCTCGCGTGCTTTCTCGTCCTCTACTATGTCGGACACGCTGCGCTCTACGGCGGACTTCCCACCATCCCGGTGATCTGAGGGGTCGTGCTGGGGCTTCACTCCGCCGGATGCGACAATGATCGGGATGTTGGGCCATCGCCTTGCAGCTGTCCGTGCCAATTCGAAGCTATCTCGACCGCCGGGCATCTGAACGTGGGTGAATAATAGGACAGCAACTAGAATGCCGAAACCCGGCTACGGCGAATCCCGATCGCCTTGTACGATGCGTCGGTAGCCTGGGCCTTCGTATCCTCAATCCGTTCGCCCCTCGGGGCGATCTTGCCGAATTGCTCGATATGAACTCCGACAAAGTTGCCCTTGCGCCACGCAAGGGAAACGCGACAGACGAAATCCTTTCCCAAGATTTTCAACATGAAGACGTCCGGCAGAGGACAAGAAGCAGGCACACCGATCTGTGCGCCCGTCCTTGAAACATCCTTCACATTGCAGGGTATTTCGACACCGTCCAAAGTGCGGATGATCGCAATCCAATTAGTCTCAGCGCGGGGCGCTCTTAGAACGAGATCCGAGTCATCATCGTACATGTAAAGGCCACCGCCGCAGATATGCGGAATTCTGGTTTCCCACGATCATGTTAATGACTTAAGCAGGAACTTAGGCAGTCATTCCTCCAGCTGCTCACAACGCCGTGAGCGGTTTGAGCTTTGCTCGTAGCACTTAATGCTTTTTAATAACCTATCCTAAATTCCATATGATACCCGCGGCATGACTGAATCGCCCATTAACACCTATCCGTACACTCTCCAGGTCGAGCCGAACCCAAGACGCGAAGGGATCTGGCAATGGGCTATCCGAAAGCACGGTAAGCTAATCCAGCGCTCGGATCGCGATCATCCGTCCGAAGCACGGGCTAGGGCACAGGGCTTGAGCCAGATCGAGCGGATACTCCACGGCGGAGACGATGGGCACTTCTAAGACTCAGCTCACGTCATGATGCACCGGACACGTATCGCCACAGTACCAGGAATTCGACCGGATACCCGACAGATCTTTCAGGTTGCTATCCACCCCTTGCAGACCCTCGGAAGGTCCGCTTCAGGGCAGCTGGGCGGAAATGGGCGAGAACCGAGTCCACCGCGACGGGTGCTCGCGTCTCTCAAGCACACTGAACCGCGGCTACAGAAGCCTTGAGGTTTTCTGGGGAGAGGCCTGCCCCGTTCAGGCTTTTACAACGCGTCAGTCCCATCCTGACGCCGTTCGTCACGTTGGTGTCGCCAGAACGCCCGGACGGACAGGGGGCCACTCAAGGCCTGGAAGACTGCTCGATGCTGGCTCTCGTCCTCGACGACGCAGAGATGAACAACCTGCTGGTGGTCGCCGCGATACGGCCCATCCTGGGATGCCAGCCGCACGACTTCACCGTGCCGGCTGAGGCCCTTGCCTTCGCCCGGGCGCATGCCTCGGAGATCGGGGTCGTGATCACCGACTACGACATGCCCGGCATGAACGGCGTCGAGTTCATCCGAGCGGTCCGGGCCATTCCCAAGCTTGCGAACGTTCCCACCGTGATGGTCACGAGCCATGACCAGCGCAGCCTCCGACGCGAGGCGCTGGAGGCCGGCGCAACTGACTTCCTGGCCAAGCCGGCCGACCCGGTCGAGGTCCGCGCCAGGGTCACGAACTTGCTCGCGCTATCGCAAGCGCACAGGGCCATGCGGGACCACGCCGCACTGCTCGCCCGGGAGGTCGCAGCCGCCGTCGCCCTGGTCGAGGAGCGTGAACGCGAGATCGTGTCCACGCTGATGCGAGCGGCCGAGAACCGGGATGCAGATACGGGAGACCACATCGCCCGTGTCTCGGCCTACACGGGCCTGATCGCGGAGGCCCTTGGCCTAGGCCCCGCGGAGCGTCGCCTGATGAGCTTGGCGGCGACCATGCACGATGTCGGCAAGATTGCCGTTCCGGATGCCATCCTGCTCAAGCCGGGTCCGCTCACGCCCGAGGAACGCTGCGAGATGGAGCGCCATGCCGAGCGCGGTCAGCGCATCCTGGGCGGGAGCGCCTCGGAGGTCATGCGCCTGGCTGCCGACATCGCGGTCAGCCACCACGAGCGTTGGGACGGGACCGGCTATCCTAATCGTCTCAAGGGCGAAGCCATACCGCTGGCGGGGCGGGTGGTGGCCGTAGCCGACGTCTTCGATGCGCTCATCACCGAGAGACCCTACAAGCAGGCATGGTCGCTGGAACGCGCCCGTCGCTACCTAATCGAGAATGCGGGAGCCCACTTCGATCCACGCGTCATCAATGCCTTCCTCGACCGCTGGTCCCAGGTGGAGGGCGCCTTGTCCCCGACGAGGCTCCGAGACAGTGACGTCGCAGCAGCATGAAAGGGCTGGGTGGTCGGCGAGTGAGGGGCCGCGTCGGGCAAGGCTACACACAACCGGATTGGATCGGAGGCGTAACGTCCGTTTCCGCATTAGAGCCACGGTCCGGTTGGCACCCTTCTCTGACTCTGCCGCAAGCAGCCGAGAATGTCAGGAAAACGATCGGATACCCGACATTCGGCTGGTTAGGACGAATGTCTGAGTTGGGTGGAATGCGGTCCGGCTGCTTTCGATCGGAAGACGTCCTTAAGCGGCCTATCGTGAAGGCCATCGGGCATCGGCTAGTTGCACCACCAGGCACAGGCTGCCTAACCTCTCACCTCAGATGGACCAGAGCCTCCGCTTCTGAACACCGCAGACAGTCTCAAATCATTTGACGGCGCACAACCATCCAGAACCATGCCGATGCAATGTTACAATGTTGCGGAAAATGGCGTCCCCTCGATTGACTATGCGGCGGCGCCCAGCGAATGTCTGACCGTCAAGGTTCCTGCGGGTCGTCGGCTCGCGGGCTAAGAGGGAATTCGGGGTGCTCGCAAGAGTGCTTCCGAAGCTGCCCCCGCAACTGTCAGCGGCGAGCCCTTTCCGTTCATGGTCACTGGTGCGTCGCACCGGGAAGGCTGAGGCGAGGGTAACGACCCGCGAGCCAGGAGACCTGCCTTGCACCACGATACGTCTCTCGGGCGGGGTGTCCCGGCGGAGCGCATGAGCGGGCTCGGCTGCTGACGCGGCCGATCCCGTGAGGGCACCCGCTCGGCCGTCGCTCGACAACCTTGAGCGCACCGGTGCCCCTTCGTCCCAACCTGCCGACCTCGAAGGCCCCGATCGTGAGCCTGCCCGTTCCGGCGAAGCGTCGTCGGACGTCGGGGCATCGAGGATCGCACTACGCGCTCACCGCAATCCTCTCGGCAGCTGCGCCTTCCTTGGAGGCGCGGGCGCAGGAGGCCATCACGCTGGAGGAGCTCTCCGTGGAAGGGGCTGGCGGAGGTGCCCCGGCCGTCGCTGGTGCTGGTCCCAACCCGGGGATCGGCCTGATCGGTCCGACCCCGGGTTACCGGGCCGACCGGGCGGTGAGCAGCACGAAGACCGACACCCCTCAGCGCGACGTGCCCCAGATCGTCACCGTCGCACCGCGGGAGGTCATCACGGACCTGGCCGCCACCCGGGTAGACCGCGTCTTCAACTACACGCCCGGCGTGGCCCAGCAGAACAATTTCGGCGGCCTGACGGTGTTCAGCTACGCCATCCGCGGCACGACCACCTCGGAACTCTACCGCAACGGCTTCCCGATCAACCGGGGCTCGCCGCCGCCGCCCGACACCCAGAACGTCGAGCGGATCGAGGTCCTGAAGGGTCCCGGCGGCGGCCTGTTCGGGCGCAGCGACCCCGGCGGCCTCGTCAACTTCGTCACCAAGCAGCCGACCGCCGAGCGCTTCGTCGAGATGGGCGGCCTGTGGGGCTCGTTCGAGCAGTTCCGCGGCACGGTGGATGCCGGCGGCGCTTTGAACGAGGACGGCGCGCTCCTCTACCGCTTCAACTTCGCGGGCGGCCGCCAGGGCAGCTTCCGCGATTTTGTCGACAGCGACCGGCTCCTCGTGGCGCCGGTGGTGAGCTGGCAGGTCACGCCGGACACCAAGGTCACCGTCGAGACCGAGTTCCTGCGCAACCGCGTCGTCGTCGACCGCGGTGTGATCGCGATCAACCGGCAGCTCGGCTTCCTGCCAATCTCCCGCTTTCTCGGCGAGCCGGGGCAGAGCACCTATCAGAGCTCGGACACGATGCAGGTGCGTGTCGAGCATCGCTTCAACGCCGACTGGCAGATGCGGCTTGCCACCCACTTCAACACCGGCTCGCTGGTCGGGGAATCGGCAGAGGTCCGTGGCTTGGCAGCCGATAACCGCACCGTCCTGCGCGACCGGAACTTTCGCGATTACCGCTGGGATACCGCCATCGGCCAGGCCGAGGTGGTGGGGCGCTTCGCCACCGGCGATCTCGGTCATACCCTGCTTCTCGGCTTCGAGCGCGAGAGCACCGACAGCCGCGTGGTCTACGACCGCTCGAACTTCCGCGAGAGCCCCTACAGGCTCGACATCTACGACCCGCGCTACGGCCAGGCGCTGCCGCCGCTGACTATACGGCGCAACAACCTGGAGCGGGTCACCAACACCGCCCTCTACGCGCAGGACCAGATCGCGCTGAGCCCTGAGTGGAAGGCCCTGCTCGGCGTACGCTTCGACTTCTTCGAGCAGTCCTTCCGCGAGAGGACGAACTCAACCCAGTCGGAGCAATCGCGGGTGGCGGCCACTCCGCGCGCCGGCCTCGTCTACCAGCCCCTGCCGGAGCTTTCGCTCTACACCAATGTCGGCACCAGCTTTCGGCCCAATATCGGCATCGACTCGTTTGCAGTGGCACGCTCGGCCCCATTCGAGCCCGAGACCGGGATCGGCTACGAGGTCGGCGCCAAGCTGGATGTCTTCGGCGGCGCGCTCGGCCTGACGGCAGCAGCCTTCCGCATCGAGCGCGAGAACGTGCTGACGGCTGACCCCAACAACAGCGGGTTCTCGCTGGCGGCGGGGGGTGTGCGCAGCCAGGGCTTCGAGTTGACGGCCGCCGGCCAGATCACTCCCGAGATCAAGGTCCTGGCGGGCTACGTCTACGCCGACGCAGTGGTGACCAAGGACAACGTGCTCCCCGTGGGCGCCCCGCTCATCAACATCCCGCGTCACTCGGGCAGCCTGCTCGCCGTGCACGAGGTGCAGGCGGGCCCCTGGAAGGGCCTCGGCCTCGGCGGCGGCGTGCGCGGCGTCGGCGAGCGCGCCGGTGACGCGTCCGGTTCAGGCTTTGTCCTGCCGGCCTACATCGCCGTCGATGCCCTGGCCTATTACCGCTACGAGAACATACGCTTCGGCCTCAACGTCGAGAACATCTTCGACGCGACCTATTACGAGAGCTCGAACAGCGTGTTTCGGGTCTATCCCGGTGCGCCCCGGCGCTTCACCGGTACGATCTCGGTGCGCTTCTGATGGCTGGGGTCACGACCCATGCGGGCAACGTCGTCCTGGAGATCCAAGGGGCGGGCAAGCGCTTCGGCGAACGCCAGGCCCTCGACGGCCTCGACCTGTCGCTCCACCCCAGCGAGGTCTTCGCCCTGCTCGGGCCGAACGGGGCCGGCAAGACCACCACGGTCAACCTGATCCTCGGCTTCCTGAAGGCGGATGCCGGCACGGTCCGGGTCTGCGGTGTCGATGCCGGCGCCGACCCGGTCGGTGCCCGCCGACACGTGGCCTACATCCCCGAGCAGGTGGCGCTGTATCCCGGCCTCTCCGGCGTGGAGAACCTGCGCTACTTCACGACCTTGGCCGGTCTCAACCTGAGCAAGGGGACCGCCCGAACGCTCCTGGCCGAGGCCGGTCTCGCCGAGACTGCCTACGAGCGTCCCGCCGACTCCTATTCCAAGGGCATGCGCCAGAAGGTCGGCATCGCGGTGGCACTCGCGAGCCGTGCCCGGCTCCTCCTCCTTGACGAACCGACCTCAGGCCTTGATCCAAGCGCGGCCGCGGACTTCTCCACCACGGTCCGGGCAGCAGCTGAGCGCGGCACCGCCATCCTGATGGCGACCCACGATCTCTACCGCGTGCGTGAGATGGCCGGGCGCGTAGGCGTGCTGAGCCGGGGCCGGATCGTCGAGGAGATCGACCCCAGGACCCTCGACCATGTCGGCCTGGAGCGGCTCTACATCGAGCGGCTGGCGGGGAGCGCGGCGTGAGGCAGCTCGCGGCCGAACTCGCGCGCACCGCCCGCGATGCGCGCCTTCGCTGGATCGGTGGCGTCCTCGTCCTGCTCCTCACGGTCGCGGGCCTCGGCGCCTGGCGGGACGCCACGCGCTATGCCGGCGAGGTCGCCCAGGTCGCCGCCGCCGAGCGCGCGCGCTGGCTCGGCCAGGATGCCAAGAACCCGCACGCAGCAGACCATTTCGGGCTATGGGTGTTCCGTCCCTCCGCACCGCTTGCCGTGCTCGATCCCGGAACCGAGCCGTATACGGGCCGGATGGTGCGGGTCGAGGCCCACGTCTTCAATGACGCGGTCTACCGCGCCATCCAGGATGCCGGACCGCTTTCCCGTTCCGGCCTCGGCAGCGTGGCCGACATTGTCCAGCTCGTGGTGCCGCTCGCCGCCATCCTGCTCGGCTTCCCCGCCTTCGCGGCTGACCGCGAGCGTGGCACGCTACGTCTCGCGTTGGGGAATGGCGTTCCGCCGGGTCGGCTCTTCGCGGGTCGATTCGGCGCGCTCCTCGCCGCGCTCGCCCTCGTGGCGGGTCTTCCCATACTCGGGATCGGCACCTTCGCGTTGGTGGGCCAGGATGGTGTGGACTGGCAGTCCTTTCCAAGGCTCCTGACCTGGGTCGCGGCACAGCTTGCCTATGCCACCGTGTTCCTGCTGCTCGCGATGCTGGTCTCGCTCGTCGCCCGCACGGCTCGGTGGGCGCTCGCCGCTTCGCTCGCCGCATGGGTCCTCCTCTGCGTCGCGGCACCGCGTTTCGCGGTCGTCGCTGTCGACGCCGCCGCGCCTGCCCTGTCCTACCGGGAGGTCCGAGCCAGGATCGAGTCCGGGTTCCGGGCCCATCGGACCGCCGAGGCGAACGATGTCCGTACGCGCGAGGTGCTGGCCCGCTATGGCGTGAGCGACCCCGACGAACTGCCCGTGGATCTGCGCGGCCTGATGATGTCCGAGAACGAAAGCCACAACTTCGCGGTCTACGACCGCGAGCTCGGTGCTTTCTTCGACAGCCTCGCGACCCAGGACAAGGCCTTGGCCTGGGCCGGCCTCCTGTCGCCGCGGGTCGCCCTGCAGGCCCTCTCGCAGACGCTGGCGGGCACCGATTTCGGTCAGCACGCCCGCTTCGTCTGGGCGGCGGAAGCCTATCGGCGTGGAATCTCCGAACGCATGAACGCCGAGATCCGCGAACATCCCCAGCGCGGTGGGACCACGCTCGTCGCCGGTCCGGATCTGTGGAGGGCGATCCCCCCGTTCGTCCACCAACCTTTGCCGTTCGGGGGCGCGCTGGCGGACGCACGCGTTCCGGCACTCGTCCTCGCCCTTTGGCTCGGTCTGCTTGGCGCCCTGTGCCGGCCCCTGGTCCGGAGACTGAAGCCGTGACGACCGTACGGTTCCCTGTCCTTCTCGGTGCCGAGTTGCGCCTGATCCTGCGCGAGCGCCTGACTTGGGCGATCCTCGCCGCCCTCCTCGTGGCGCTCTGCCTGGCGGCGTGGACGGGTGCCGGGCGCGTCGCCGCGGAGCAGGCCGCCCTTGCGCAGGCCGCCGCCTACACCGGCCGGGTCGTGCGGGAGGCCAAGGCCGCCCATGAGCAATACGGCAAGCCCTCTTCGATCAAGGTGAACTACTGGCAGGACCCCACCGACGCTTTCGGCTACATGACCTACTTCATGGCCGCCTACGCAGTGAAGCCACCGACGCCGCTGACCGTGTTGGCGGCCGGTCAGTCCGACGTGCAGCCCGCGATCATGCAGGCCAGCTTCGGCTTCAGCACGGTCTTCGACGACACCGCCTACGAGCCGGGCTCGACGGCCCGGCTCAGGCTCGGCCCGTTCGATCTCGCCTTCGTGCTGATCTACCTCGTGCCGCTCGCGGTCATCGCGCTCGCCGGCACGCGGCTCTCCTCCGAGCACGACAGCGGCATCCTGCGCATGATCGCCTCGCAGCCTGTCGGGCCGCGTCGCGTGGCGAGCGCGAAGTTCGGGGCCGTCGGGCTGGTCGCTATCGCAGCCGTGCTCGGCGGAACGGTATTGGCGCTCCTCGTCTCGGGGGGCCTCGGACCGCTCGCCGGCTGGGAGGTCACGCTGACCCTGCTCGCGGCGGCGCTGGCCACCTACGTCGCCCTCTGGGTGGCCGCCTGCGCCCTGGTAGCCAGCCTATGGCGCGGGGGCGTCATCACCCTAGCCATTCTCGTAACGACATGGGCCATCGTCGCGGTTGCCCTGCCCACCGCGCTCGGCGTTGCGGTCGAGGTCCTCGCACCCACGCCCTCGCGGATCGCCGCCATCGACGCGAGCCGGCAGGCACAGGTCCGGTTCTACACAGGGGACGAAGGCGCACGGATCACCTCGGCCTGGCTTACTGGCAAGGTTCCGGAGGCCGTGCGCCGGCCGGGGCTGGCCGATGCGCCCGAGATCAAGCGCCTCGCCCGCGATGCGTTCTACGATGAGGCGCTGGTGACCTATCGGGATGCCGCACGGGATCATGCCCAGGCGTCGGCGTCATGGAGCCAACGGCTGGCCTTCCTGTCCCCTGCCACGGTCCTCGCACTTTCTTTGGAGATGGCGGCGGGGACCGATGCGGGGCGCCATTCGGCCTTCCTGGCGGCAGGGGCCGCATATCGGCGAGACCTGCGCGCTTTCTTCGAGCCTCGCATCATCGCCCAGGCCCTGAACGCCGTCCCGGTGTGCGAGGGCTGTCCTGCGCGTCTGAACTTTGCCGCCTACGACGCCGTGCCGGCTTTCGAAGCTTCCGTTCCAAGGACGTCCGCTGAAAGCCAGGCGCTCGTCGCCCTTGGCTGCCTGCTGGCAGGTACCCTGCTCCTGACCGCCCTCGCTTACCGTCGCCTCACAGAATGGCCCTCTTGATGTCCCTGAATCGGAACGTGCCACCTGAGTTGTACGGCCCGGCATCCGGCCGGTCCGGACATGCGTCCGCCGGCCGGCCTCGGCGCGGGGATGCCGGGCGCTGCGCCTCGTCCGCGCGGGCGCGGAGCTACGTTCACGGTCTCATGCCCATTCTCGACGCGATTGGCGGGGAGGTTGGCCGCACCCCCCAGTTCCTTGCTCAGGAGCTCACGCGGCTCGGGATTTGCAAGCCGCGCGGCGGCGCAGTCTGGACACATGTCGATGTCTGTCGGCTCCTGCACCGCACCGGAACGGAGAGCGCACGATGAGGTCGGCGTCCGCCGCAGACGCATCGAGCCTGCGTTCCCGCATCGTCTCGGTCGATGCCCTGCGAGGCCTCGTCATGCTGCTCATGCTCGTCGACCACGTGCGGGAGTTCGTCTACCTACACGTCCAGGTCCGCGACCCCATGGATCTTGGCCTCACCCCGCCGGCCCTCATCCTGACCCGGCTGACCTCGCACCTCTGCGCGCCGGCCTTCATCCTGCTCACCGGGCTCTCGGCCAGTCTCCATGCGCAGAAGCACGGCGACCGGGGCGCCACCAGCGCCTTCCTCCTCAAGCGCGGCCTTCTTTTGATCCTTCTGGAGGTGACGCTGGTCAACCTCGCCTGGGCCCACAGCCTTCCGCCCTCGATCCTCTACCTGCAAGTGATCTGGGCCATCGGCCTCAGCATGGTGGCGCTGGCCGCCCTGCTCTGGCTGCCGAGGGCGGCCCTGATCCTCTTCGCCCTGGTGGTGATGCTCGGCCATAATCTGTTCGACGGGCTCGTGCTCCAACCCGGTGACTCCGGCTACGTCCTCTGGTCGATCCTGCACCAGCGCGGCTTCCTCGAACTGCCGTGGGGCGCGGCGCGCACCTCCTACCCGGTGCTGCCCTGGTTCGGTGTGATCGCGGCGGGCTACGCCCTCGGCCCGCTTTTCGTTAGATCGGTCGGGCCAGCCACCCGCTGTGCGGAGCTCCTTATTCTCAGCAGCGGTGCGCTCGCCGCCTTTCTCATCCTGCGGTGCCTCAACGGCTACGGCGAGCCGGTGCCCTGGCAGACGGGAGCGTCGTTCCTAATGACTGCGCTCTCCTTCGTGAACCTCACCAAGTACCCGCCCTCGGCCGACTTCCTGCTTCTGACGCTAGGGCTTGGCCTTGGGCTCCTCACCCTGTTCGAAGCGGTGCCGGTGCGAAGCCTCGGGTGGCTGCGCACCTTCGGCGGCGCGCCGTTGTTCTTCTACCTTGCGCATCTCTGGCTGCTGCGACTGCTCCATGACAGCGCCTTGGCGCTCGGCCTCGGCGGAGCCTCCGCCCGGATCGAGGCAGGAGCCCCGGTGCAGATCTGGCTGGTCGCGGCGGCCCTTGCCCCGCTGCTCTGGCTCGCCTGCCGCTGGATGGTCGGCTTGAAGCGTCGGGCCGCATGGTCGGGCTTGAGCTACTTGTAAGCCCACCAGTCAACGGCTTCCTCCAGAGGCTCGATAGAAGCCTCACAAGGACTCCCGCGGGTCGCTAACAGGAGGGCCACTTAGGGTTGGTTTCCGCCGTTCCGCTTCGGAGACAGGTTCGCGAAAAGCCGCCGTGTGTGAGACGTAGAATAGTCGCCTTCAATTAGCGGCGGCACTTCGCGCGCGCCGATGTCTGATGCAGACCGCACGCCCAGGATGCCTCTGCCGATCAGCTTGATAGGACCCGCGCATAAGGGGGGCGAGTGTTCGTGTGATAATTCCTGACCTGAGCGTCAGCATAACTCGTTTGCCAACCCCATGAGCGACCCTCATCCTGTGAGCGAAATCTCACGAGAGGCTCATGAGCCCGTTCGTCCTCACCTGCGTGATGTGCGCAGCGATACTGCATGCCGGATGGAACGCGGTGCTCCGCGGCGGTGGTGATCGGCTGTGGTCCATGACCTTGATGATGATCGCGGTCATCTGCGTCACAGCGGTCGCTGCGGTGTTCGTACCGTGGCCCAACGCGGCAAGCTGGCCCTACGTGATCGGTTCAGCCATCATCCACACGGGCTACAACCTCTCCCTCGTGCGGACCTACCGCGTCGGCGATCTCGGACAGACGTACCCGATCTCGCGCGGGTCTTCGCCCGTTCTGGTCGCTCTGGGGGCGATGCTCTTCGCCCACGAGGCCGTCAACACCGTCTCCGCCATCGGCATCGCGCTGGTATCCGCCGGGATCATCTCGCTGGCCTTCCAAGGCAAGGGTCTTCGCGCCGACTTCCTCCCCGCTGCCCTGACCACGGGCGTCCTGATCGGAGCCTACACCGTCGTGGACGGCATCGGCGTCCGGCTGGCTGGGAGCAGCGTGGCCTACACGAACAGCATGTTCCTGCTCTGGAGCATCACCATGCCGCCCATCTTCTTCCTGATGCGCGGCAAGCCCCCGGCGTACACCGGGATGCAGACCGGGATGGCTCTGACCGGCGGTCTCGTCTCACTCCTGGCCTACGGTATCGTGATCTGGGCAATGCAGTACGACGCGATGGGCGTAGTGTCGGCGCTGCGCGAGACTAGCGTAGTCTACGCCGCCCTCATTGGGCGCGTGTTCCTCAAGGAGACACTAACTGCCCGCCGCATTGCATCCTGCATGGCCATTGCTCTGGGCGCAGCATGTCTTGCCTACTGACACTTACTACGCATCCGCAGACCGGACTACGTTGTAGTTAAAACGATCGTATTCCCGTCACTCCTGTGGAACCTGGTCCGACCGGTCTAAAACGCCACGTTTCTGTCGGGAAAATATGACCGGATTTCTATTGCAGATTAAACGCACTTAGATCACTATCCGGACATGCTCGTCGGATATGCCCGCGTCTCCACCCTCGACCAGAACCTCGACCTACAGCGCGACGCGCTGACCAAGGCTGGGTGCGAGCGCCTGTTCGAGGAGAAGAAGTCCGGCAAGGCCGGGACCAAGCGTCCCGAGTTCGAGGCGGCGCTCGCCTACCTGCGACCCACAGACGTGCTCGTCGTGTGGAAACTCGATCGCCTCGGTCGCTCCCTCGTCGAGATGATGCGGACGATCGACAGCTTGCGGAAGAACGAGGTCCACTTCCGCTCCCTCACCGAGCAGTTCGACAGCGACACGGCGCATGGGCGCTTTGCCCTGCAGATGCACGGTGCCATGGCCGAGTACTTCCTCGACCTCAACCGCGAGCGCA
>NZ_PDHT01000044.1:0-28889 GCF_002917135.1 Methylobacterium sp. V23 | reverse complement strand
TCCTGGGCGCGCTCGCCGGCTTCCTCGGCGGCCGCCTCGGCGCCCCCAAGCGCCTTACCCTCGTCGACGGCACCGACGCCCGCCGCATCTGAGCCCAGCCCCGGCCGGTCCCCGCGACCGGCCGGATCCTCACACAGCCGGAGACCTGCCATGAAAGGCCTGCCATGAACGGCGATCAATTCCGCGGCGCCTCGCGCCATCTCAAGGGCCGTGCCCAGACCGCCGTCGGCGGCCTCACCGGTGACCCAGCGCGCCAGGTGCGCGGCGCCGTGAACCAGGTGGCCGGCGGCGCCCAGTACGCCTACGGCCGCGCCCGCGACCGGGCCGAAGACCTCGTCGATGACGGCCGCGACCTCGCCCACGCGGTGCGCGACCGCGCCGGCCACTGGATCGAGGACGGTCGCGCGCGCGCCGACCACCTCCTCGACGAGGGCCGCGCCTTCGCCCAGACCACCCGCCAGCGCGGCTCGACCTACGGCCGACAGGCGGTGCGCTACGCCGACGACAACCGCACCTCCGCCCTCCTCGGCCTCGCCGCCGTCGCCTTCGCGGTGGGCTGGCTGTCCCGTCGCAAGCACTGAACCCACGATACCGGAGACCATCCCATGATCCGCAAGCTTCTCACCGCCTTCCTGCTTCCGAAGCTCATCGCCTACGTCAGCCGCCGCTTCGGCGGGCGTTCCGCCGCTCCGCCGAACCGCCGCGGCTACTGAGGCCGCCCTCGGCGCAACGCTACCATCCGCCCGGAGACACCCCCACGATGAAGCTGACCCTCGCCCTCGCCGCCACCGTCGCCGCGGCCCTGATCGGGCTCCCGGCCCAGGCAGCCCCGACGACGACCAGCCCTGCCGTCGGGGCCCTGGCGCACGGAGACCTGCCGACTGCGTACGTGCAGTATCGCCGGTTCGGTCACCGTCACGGCTGGCGGGGTGGCCGCGGCTATGGTCGCGGCTACGGCTACCGTCGCGGCTACGGCTATCGCCGTGGGCCCGGCATCGGCGCGGCGGTCGGGGCCGGCGTGGCCGGCTTGGCCGCCGGCGCGATCATCGGTGGAGCCATCGCGAATTCCCAGGCGCAGGCTGCTCCGCGCGGCGTGCCGGCCGAGGCCGTGGCCGCCTGCGCCCGCCGCTTCCGGTCCTACGATGCCGCCAGCGGCACCTACCTCGGCAACGACGGCCAGCGGCATTCCTGCCCGTAGGGTTCGGTGATGCCGAACCGCGAGCGCGAGGACGCGACGGGGGACTCCCCCGTCGGGAGGGAGCGAACGACCATCGATGAAGTCCGCCCGATGAAGTCCGCCCGATGACGTTCGCCCGATGACGTTCGCCCGATGAAGTTGGCCAGGATCCTGCTGCGCCCGGAACTCGTGTTCCTGCTGCTCACCGTCTTCCTCGGTCTCGCGGCAGGGGCGGCCTACTGGGTCTCGCGTGCCACGGTCCTGACGGTGGCGGTGGCGCCCCGGGACGGCACCGAGCCGGCCCTGATCCAGGCCTATGCCGACGCCCTCGCCAAGCGTCACAAGGAGATCCGCCTCAAGGTCCTGGCCCTCGACGACGTGCGCGACAGCGCCGCCGCCCTCCAGGAGGGACGGGCCGACCTCGCGGTCGTGCGTCCCGACGTCGATCTGCCCGACAACGGTCTGACCCTGGCGATCCTGCGCGACCAGGCGATGATCATCGCCTCGCCGGAAGGCTCCGGGCTGACCCGGTTCCCACAGCTCGATCGCAAGCGCCTCGCCATCCTGGCCCATCGCGACGCCGATCAGGCGCTGATCAAGGCCATGGTCGAGCATTACGGCCTGACGCTCCTCGACAAGGAACCCGAGGGCCCGGTGCCGCCGCGCCACGTGGCCCTGGTGGAGATGACGGAGGCGGAGCTCGCCGGCGCCTTCACCCGCAAGCGGATCGACGCGGTGGTGTCGGTGATCGCCCCGACCTCGCCCACCGCCCAGCGCATCGTCGGGATCGTGCAGGGGGTGAGCCGGAGCGGAAAGGTCGCCTTCGTCGACGTGGAGAACGCCGACGCCATCATCGCGCGCCTGCCGCGCCTTCAGGCCGTGACGATGCCGGCTGAGACCTTCGGCGGCAATCCGAAGGTGCCGGCCGAGGATGTCCATACGGTGGGGGCTTCCTATCGCCTGATGGCGCGCACCAGCCTCTCCCGCCCGGTCGCGGCCGACGTCACGCAGCACCTGTTCGAGATGCGCAGCGGCATGGCCAACGTGACGCCGGCGGCCGACTACGTGCAGGCGCCGAGCTACGACAGCACGGCGGGCGCGACGAGCGCGCGGCTGCCGATCCATCCCGGGGCCGTCGACTTCTTCGAGCGCGAGCAGCAGGGCTTCGTCGAGCGCTACGAGACCTGGATCTACCTCGTTGCCTTCCTCGGCGGCGGCATCGGCTCGGCGCTCGCCTGGGTCGGGCAGCGCCTGTCGCGCCTGCGCCGCGAGCGTATCGAGGAGGCCACCGACCGCCTGCTCGAGATCCGGCAGGAGGCGCAGGACAGCGCCGACGCGCCGCGCCTGGAACAGCTCGCCCGCGAGATCGACGACCTCGCGGGCGACATCGCCAAGCACGCCCTCGAACGCCCGACCGAGGCCCGCACCATGTCGGCGGCGGCCATCGCCATCGATGCGGCCCGCTCCACGGTCAAGCGCACCATCGCCGCCAGCCAGTACGCCGCCGAGTCGAGCGATCTGGCGGGGCGCACCACCTCGACGGAGGCCGCCGCGGCCGGCTGACGACGCGATCCGGGAGCGCTGCCTGTCCGGCTTCCTCCGGGGCCGCAGGCCTGTCCACCCCGCAAGACCATTTCACCCCCCCAACGGAGACCAAGGATGAGCAAGCGCTACCCCTCGACGACCTGACCCGGCCCTGCCGATCCCGCTGCACGCGGCCGGGCCTTCAGAGCCCCCGCGCCCGAACGATTTGTCCGAATGGAGCCTTTGAGACCATGTCCAAGTTCATGAAGACCGTGACTTACCTCACCGCGGCAGCCGCCCTGGTCACGCTGATCCTCGTCGCGTTCCAATCCACGAACATGCTGGCCGGCTCCTGAGACCGGCATGCCCGGCCAGACCATGGGCCGGACGGTGTCCGATCATCGCCGATCACGCACGGGCGTGTCGCCTGACGCGGGTGAAGGAACGGTCCTGTCCTGATCTGGTTCTCGGCTTCCTAATCGGAGCCCGGAATCCCCATGCGCATCGGGGCATCTGCCGCCTCGCGTCTCGGCAAAAACCTCGGACTTGAGGCCGCGGCGATCAAAGGACCGCGAGGCCTGCACGGCCTTCGTCCGCCGGTACGGAACGACGATGCGCGTTATCCGGTCGGGCAGAGCGATCCCGGGGGCGGACCACCGATGGTTTCCCACGATTTTGCCCCCGCGATAGGCGACGATGCCTATCGCGGCGGAACCGGCTCCTGACCCTGTGACGTGTTGAACCACGGTTCGCACCGGAACGTGCCAAGCGCCAGGCTGTTATCAGCCTATATCCCACACGACAGGAGAGATCGCATGCGCAAGCTTGCACTGGCTTCGACGGCCCTACTCGGACTCGGCCTGCTGGCCTCGGCACCGGCCGAAGCCCGTGGCTGGGGCTACGGCGGCGGCTACGGCCACGGCGGTTACAGCTATGGTCACGGCGGTTACGGCTATCGCGGCGTCGGCTTCCGGGGCGGCTACGGCGGCTACCGGGGTTATGGCGGCTACGGTCGCGGCTACGGCTACCGTCGCGGCATCGGCCCCGGCGCAGCCATCGGCCTCGGCATCGCGGGCCTCGCGGCCGGTGCGATCGTGGCCAACAGCTATGGCGGCTACGGGTACGGCTATGGCCGTCCGGTCGGCTACTACGGCGGTGGCTACGGCGGCGGTTACGGCTACGCGCCCACCTATGGCTACGGCGGTGGCTACGGCTACCCGGCCTACGGTTATGGATACTGATCCGACCCTCCCGCGCCGGAACGCTCCCGGTGACAGGATGACGTGACCCACCGATGCGCCCGGCTTGCCCCGGGCGCATCGGCATTTATGGTCAAGCCACACAGCTTCGGCCAAGCCGGGAAAGTTCGAATTTATACTTGTAATCATGGTTTCTTATTTGAACTTAGATTCCATTCTGACGTTGGTGGGAGCATTTCACTGAGGAACTCCATGCCACGTCTTAAGATGATCCGCGGTGCCGCCGCATTCTCCCTTCTCGGACTCATGAGCACGGCCGCGCTTGCCCAGGAGGGCGGCCCCTGCACCGACGATATCGCCAAGCTCAAGCGTGAGCTCGGGACCCAGGTGGGCATGGGCGCCCCGGTGTCCCAGCCGGATACCGGGCAGCAGAAGGGTCCGGGCGCTGCGTCGGCCGATCAGACCGCCGGCACCGGCACGGCAAGCACCGGCACGGCGAACGCCCCCAAGCCTGGAACGTCGGAGACGGATCGGGCGCAGCAGGGCGGTGCCTCCCGCGAGAGCGGCGGCTCCCCGGGGACGGTCGGCGGTGTCGCCGGACCGGTCGCCGCGGCGGCCGGAAAGGGCCAGGCGAATTCGGTGGCGACGGGTCAGATCGCCACGTCGCCGGCCGATGTCCGCGCGCAATCGGAGAACAAGCCGACCGCCGCGGTCGCCGCGTCCAAGGGCGGCGAGGCGTCCGCGTCGCCTGGCCTGTCATCCGAGGACAAGGTCTCGCAGGCGAAAACCGCCCTGCAGCGTGCGACCGACCTCAACGCCAAGGGCGACGCGTCCTGCCGCGAGGCCGTCCAGCAGGCCCGGGCACTGATGCCGCAGCAGGGTCGCTGAGCGTCGCGACCGACCAAGACCCGGTGCGCGCACCGGTGTCTCCCCAGCCGAAACCTGCCCGATGGCGCGTTCCGATCCTCGGTTCGCGCCATCGGCTCGTGGCGTTGCCCGTCCTGCCGACGACCGGGGCCCGGGATCGCGGGCGGCGCCTCGGCGCGGGATCGCAACCGGTCGCCCGGAATCGCGCGCCGCCCGATCCCGCATCCCGGACCCGTCCTCCGGATCGCGGCGCGATGACGCGATCGTCCAAGTCGCGGCGCAAATTGACAAGCCCGTCCGACCTCCGGGCACCATAGCTCAGATCATTCCCGACACGGGGGCGCCGGTCCGTCGGCGCGCCATCGGGCCACGATGATCGAGAGCCGCGAACGATGCTGCTTCACGCGACGCCCCCGCGCGGCACCTGCCCGCCGGACGCCCCCACCGTGGTCCGGCCCGGCGTCTCCCCGCTGCCGACCAGCGCGGCCAGCGACCGCAGTTTCGAGGCTGGCCGCTGAAGCGGCCGCCCCGCCGCCACGCGACGGGGATCTCGACGGGCGTGGAGCCAGACCGCCCTTCGACGCTACGCTCTCTCTCCCTCTCGGACCGGGACCATCGCCATGCCCTACGTCACCACCAAGGACGGCGTCGAACTCTTCTTCAAGGATTGGGGGCCCAGGGAGGCCCAGCCGATCATGTTCCATCACGGCTGGCCCCTCTCGTCCGACGACTGGGACGCCCAGATGCTGTTCTTCCTGCACCAGGGCTACCGGGTCGTGGCGCATGACCGGCGCGGCCACGGCCGCTCGGCCCAGGTCGGTGCCGGCCACGACATGGATCACTACGCCGCCGACGCCTTCGCGGTGGTCGAGGCCCTCGATCTGCGCAATGCCGTCCATATCGGCCATTCCACCGGGGGCGGCGAGGTTGCCCGCTACGTCGCGCGACACGGCGAACCGGCCGGGCGCGTCGCCAAGGCGGTGCTGGTCTCGGCTGTGCCGCCCCTGATGCTGAAGACCGACGCCAACCCCGAGGGCCTGCCGCGAGACGTCTTCGACGGCTTCCGGGCCGCGACCGCGGCGAACCGCGCACAGTTCTTCCTCGATGTGGCAGGCGGCCCCTTCTACGGCTTCAACCGCGACGGCGCGACGGTGCTTCCCGGGGTGGTCCAGAACTGGTGGCGCCAGGGCATGATGGGGAGCGCGAAGGCCCATTACGACGGGATCAAGGCCTTCTCCGAGACCGACCAGACCGAGGATCTCAAGGCCATCGGCGTCCCGACGCTGGTCCTGCACGGCGAGGACGACCAGATCGTGCCGATCGCCGATGCGGCGCTGAAGTCGATCAAGCTCCTCCGGAACGGGACGATCAAGACCTATCCGGGCTACCCGCACGGCATGCTCACGGTGAACGCGGAGGTTCTGAATGCCGACCTCCTCGCCTTCGTGAAGGGCTGACCCCTCGAACCACCCGACCCCCTCGCCGCCGCGAGCCGCCGCGAGTCGCCGCCCTTGGCCGGACGGCGCCGCGGCGGGGGAGGGCGGGGCGGAAGCGGTTTTCCCGCGTTCGGAAGAGATACTTTCAAAACCCAAGACGCTTCCAGAACCCGAGACGCTTCCAGAACCCGAATCCCTGCACGGCGTCCGACCTTCGTGCCCGGAGCCCGGACGGACGGGTCCCGCGGGCGGCGCGTCGTCGCTCGCCTTCGGCGGGACGGCTGCGACGGCGTCGCGGCGCGGGACCCGACCCCGTCCCGCGCCGGGGCGGTCGCGCCCCCTGCCTGACCCGATGCCCCGGGGAGGCTTCGACCCTGCTGCTTCGGCCGTGCCGGCCGGTCGGGCGTGACGGAGTGGTCCGAGATGAGCGACACAGTCCTGACGACGGCGACCGACGGCGACGAGCGCATCGCACAGACCTTCCCGCGCCTCGACGACGAGATGGCGCAGCGCGTCGCCGGTTACGGCCGGGAGGAAACCCTGCCGGCGGGCACGGTGATCTTCGCGCGCGGCCAGCGGCGGGTGGATTTCTTCCTCGTCCGGGCCGGACGGATCGAGATGTTCGAGACCGACCATGCCGGCCAGGCGACCGTCTTCACCGTGCATACCGAAGGCCAGTTCACGGGCGAGCTCGACCTGTTCAACGATCGCGAGATCCTGGTCTCGGGACGCACGGCCAGCGACGCGCAGGTGGTGCGGATCGACCGCGCAGCCTTCCGTCGGCTGGTGACCGCGGAGCCGGATATCGGCGAGATCATCATGCGGGCCTTCAGCCTGCGCCGGGTCGGGCTGATCCGGCATGGGCGCGGCGGCGTCGTCCTGATCGGCCTCGGTCACCAGCGCGAGACCTTGCGCCTGGAGCGCTTCCTCGTTCGCAACGCCTATCCGCATCGCATCCTCGACGTCGCCCTCGACGAGGCGGCACGCACCGCGCTCGACGGGTTCGGCCTGACGGAGGCCGACCTGCCGGTGGTCCTCGCGCCGGGCGAAGCGGTCCTGCGCAACCCGAGCAACGCCGTGCTGGCCGATGTCCTCGGGCTGACGGAGGCGATCGATCCGGACCGCGTCTACGACGTCGCGGTGATCGGGGCCGGGCCGGCGGGCCTCGCCGCCGCGGTCTACGCCGCGTCCGAAGGGCTCGACACCATCGTGGTCGAGGGCATGGCGCCGGGAGGTCAGGCGGGCACGTCCTCGAAGATCGAGAACTATCTGGGCTTTCCCACCGGCATCTCCGGTCAGGCCCTGGCTGGCCGGGCCCAGGTCCAGGCGCAGAAGTTCGGGGCACGGCTCGCGATCTCCCGCATGGCGGCCGGCCTCGACTGCCACGGACCGGCCTTCCGGGTGCTCCTGGAGGATGGCACGGCCATTCCCGCCCGCGCGGTCATCGCCGCCACCGGCGCCCGCTACCGGCGGCTCGACCTGCCGCGCTACGCGCATTTCGAGGGTCAGGGCATCCACTACGCCGCCACCGCCATGGAGGCGCAGCTCTGCACCGGCGCGGAGGTGATCGTGGTCGGCGGCGGAAATTCGGCCGGGCAGGCCGCGATGTTCCTGTCCCGCACCGTGGCCCATGTCCACCTCCTGGTGCGGGCGGAGGGACTCGCCGCGACCATGTCCGACTACCTCGTCCGCCGGATCGCCTCGTCGCCGCGGATCACGCTGCACACGCGGACCGAGATCACCGCGTTCCACGGTGACGACACGCTGACGGCGGTGACCTGGACCGACCGGTCGCGCGACTTCAGCGAGACCCGGGCCGTCGGGAACGTCTTCATGATGATCGGGGCCGTGCCGAACACCGGATGGCTCGTCGACTGCCTCGCCCTCGACCCGAAGGGCTTCGTGCCGACGGGGGTCCGACCCGACGGGACGCCCGCCGCGTCGCCCTACGCCACCACCGTCCCGGGCCTCTATGCCGTCGGGGACGTGCGCGCGGGCTCGGTCAAGCGGGTGGCCTCCGGGGTGGGCGAAGGCTCCGTGGTCGTGCAGGCGGTCCACGGCTTCCTGCAGACCGAGCCCTGATCGTCCCGGCCACCGGTCGGGTGCCCTGACAAGTATCGCCGGCCGAACATTTGATCAGCCCCGGGCGCCAACTGCATTTAAAGGAAAATTAACCATCCTCTCCCCACAGGTGGCAGGGCCCGTCCGTCTGGTGTCGCGTTTCGGGAAGTGCAGGCAGCGGAGCGATCAGCGGCATGTTGGGATTGGATCGCGTTTCTCTCAGGTCCCTGGCCGCCTTCCAGGCCGGCACGGTCGTGGTGCTCAGCGCCGTCATGGTCTGGAGCAGCCTCGCGCTGACCAGCCCGCCGCGCGGCTCCAGACCGGATGCCGCCCAGGTCCGTCGCACCTCCGAGGCGTTCGCAGGCGCCCTCGACCACGGCCTCTTCGCGGTCTCGCAGGACCTGCGCACCGCGGCCGTCGCCCTGCGCCAGACCGGCACCGGCCTGATGGACGCCGATCCTCAGGCCGTGCTGCGTGCCTGGGCCGACCTGCGCCCGGCCTATGCCGACATCCTCCTGGTCAGTGCCAACGGACGCGTCCGGGCAGCCGGCCAAGAGGAGATGATCGGCCGCGACGTCTCGGGGCAGCCCTGGTTCACCGGGGCACGGAATGCCGCCACGACCCTCGTCACCGCCTCGGCGACACCCCGTGACCCCGTCCCCTTCGAGGTCGCGATCCCGGTCGCCGGATCGGGCGCCCGCAACGCCGAGTACCTCGTCGCCCGCCTGGCCGACACCTGGCTCGCCGATCTCCGCGGCGGCATCCTGCGCGCGCAGCCCACGCCCGATTCCACCCTCGCCCTCACGGTCCTGGCTCCCGATGGCCGGGCGCTCGTCAGCGGCGCCGCGCGGCCGAGCGCCGATGGGGGCGCCCGCACCGTCGAGCACGCCACCCCGAGTGCCGGCTACGGCGACCTCAGCCCCTCGGGCTGGCTCGCGGTCGCCCGCACGACGGAGTCACGCGGCGCCGGTTTCGGCCTGCCCGATCCGCGCCTCTGTGCGCTCTGGCTCGCCGCCGCCCTGCTGGCGGCCGGCCTGGTCTACCTCCTCACCGGGCGCCTGACCCGGCGCCTGGCCCGGATCACGGAAGCCGACGGCGAGGCGATCGTGCCGTCGCGGATCGCCGAGTTCCGGGCGAGCGCCGAGCACCTGGCGGCCCGCGAGCGCAGCCGGGCCCGCGCCCTGCAGGAGGCCCGCACCGCCCTGGCGCGGGTGCGCGAGCGCCTGCGCACCTTCGAGGCGATGTCGGGCTGGACCTACTGGGAGATCGACACCGACGCCGGCAACGTCACCTGGGTGGATTCCACCAGCCCGGGCGTCGCGACCACCACCGACCGGGCCGTGGCGCTGACCGACCTGACGGACGGCATCAAGCCGCAGGATCGCGACCTGATGCAGTTCACCATGCAGGCCGCCCTGGACGGGGAGGGCCCGCACGACGTGGTCCTGCGCCGCGCCGACACGGCGGACAACCAGGAAACCCGTCGCCTCCTCGTCCGCTTCATCCGCGGCAGTGCGGAGGTCTCCGCCCCCGGCGCAGCCCGCCTTCACGCCCTGAGCCGCGAGATTCCCGCAGGCCTGGCCGGCGGTGAGACGGGCGCGCAGGACGGCACGGCCCCCTCCGACAGCACGGCGCAGGCCACCGAACGGCGCGGCGAGAGCATGCTGCGCCAGGTCATCGACGGCGTGGTCGACGACTTCAACAACCTGCTCACCGTGATCAGCGGCAATCTCGGCACGCTCAAGCGCCGGTATGGCCTCAACCCCGACCAAGTGCGCCTGGTCGAGGCGGCCCTGGCGGGGGCGCAGCGCGGCTCCAGCCTGACCCGCCGCCTGGTCCGATTCGTGCGCCGGGACGACGCCACGCTCCAGGAGACGGAGATCGGGACCGCCCTGACGGCCTTCGTGCCGTTCCTCAGCGCCAACGTCCTGAACCAGGCTCCGATCAAGCTCCGGGTCCGCTCCGGGCTCGCGCGCGCCCAGTGCAGCGAGGCCGTGCTGGAGGCCGTGCTGCTGAACCTCGCCTTCCACGTCCGCGATCTCGGCTCCGAGGGCTTCGCGATCGGCGCCGACGAGCGGGTGCTGTCCGAGGAGGATGGGATCGCCCTGCGTCCGGGTCGCTACGTGCGCCTGGTCCTGGCCAGTGGAACGCCGGCGCGGCTGCCCGCCCCGGCGAAGCCGGCCGGGGAAGAGCGCTCCACGGCCGCCGTGGCGAGCCTGCTCAGCGGCATCGGCGGCGGCTTCCGCCTCGTGGCCGACGGGCGCGGCGAATCCGCCTTCCTGGCCGAGATCTGGATCCCCGCCAGCGAGGCCCCGGCCGAGGCCGGACACGAGGAGACCGCCACGGTCCAGCCGCGCCTCCGCGTCCTCCTTGTCGATAGCGACACCCTAGTCCGCGAGAGCTTCGCCGAGGCGCTCACCGATCTCGGTCACCTCGTCACCCAGGCCGGCTCCGCCGAGCATGCGCTGACGCTCCTCGATGCGCCGGAGGGCTTCGACGTCATGATCGCCGACCAGCGCATGCCGGTGATGAGCGGCCTCCAGCTCGCCGCCACGGTGGTCCAGCACCATCCCGGGATCCGCATCGTCCTGGCCGGCCCCCAAGGCCACCTGCCGGAGAGCGCCCGGGCCTTCCTGCAGATCGCGAAGCCGTTCCGCTACGGCGATCTCGCCGCCGTGATGCGTCGGGCCGCCCGCGACCCGGCCGCCAAGGCGGCCTGAAGGCCGCAGAAAGCCTGCCTGAAGCCCACCCGCGGCCGGCCATCCCCGTCGGCGGTCCCGGACCGTCCGGCGGGGCAGGGCGCGCGACGTCGGGGGTGATCCGGGCGTCACGGCGTTCGCCCTGCGAACCGGAAGCCCCTCGGCTCCACGCGCCGCGCGAAGCGGGTCCGGACGGGACCACGGCGTCGCGCGCGGCCACGCGGACACAATCCACAGGGCCATCCTCAGAAAACATCCGGGCCCGGATCGGCAGCCCCCGCGGCGACCGAGACCGCAGGTCCGAGGACCAACACCCCCGTCCCGGCCACGCTGCGGAGACGGAGAACCGGGCCGGCACCGCCCCCTCACGTCCCTCGGTTGCATAACCTTGACACTTCGCTGCCCTGACCTGCCCGGATGTTATCAGAATAGCTCCGAAACGCTGGAGATCACCGGACGTTTCTTTGTCAGACTGCTCTTCACATGATCATCGCGAGCGCAAATTCTTAGGTAATACCTCGGCGCCAAGAACATCATATGTTGCATGAAAGCACATCGCCGGCATTCGCGACTTGCGAGATCCAGCTTTCGTGCGCGCGTTAAGTTTCAATTAACCCCGAAGGTCGATGAATTACCGCGAGCGGACGCCGTCGATCTCCATCCATCGCGCGCGAATGCCTCACCGGAACGGATCGTCCGCCTCGATGTCGCGCATCGCCCTTCTCGCCGTGACCCTGCCCCTGGTCCTGGGCCCCTCGCACGCCGCCGTCGCCGCGGACTGGTACACCGGTGCGGAACCCGTGATTTTGGACGAGAACTGGACGGTGGCGGTCGACGCCTCGGTCGCGGTCACCTCCAACAGTTCCGCCTTCGGCTCGGTGACGGGCACGATCGCCACGGAGGGGACGCTCCTCGAGAGCGGCCCCCGCCTGCGCGTGGAGGGCGTCGCCGGCACCTACAGCTATCCTGGGCAGAAGGTGGGCCAGCGGGTGACCGGCTACCAGCAGGAGGGCGCCCTGTCGGGCGGCTACGAGTGGATCTGGCGCGATGCGGCCCTGGCCGGGTTCGTCGGCTTTAACGTCCGCAGCAACCAGCTGTCGATCCTCGATCCGGGCAACCCCGTCGTCGGAACCGGCGTGGGCGCCAAGTTCGCGGCCAACTTCTATGCGCGGCCGACCGAGAACACGATGGTCTCGGCCTACGGCTCATACTCGACCCAGTTCAACGCCTACTATTCGCGCTTCCGCGTCGGGTACATGGTCGCCGACGGGGTCTATATCGGCCCCGAAGCCATGTTCCTCGGCGACAACTTCTTCAATCAATACCGCATCGGTGGGCACCTGACGGGCTTTTCCTTCGGCCCGATCAAGATGGCTGTCGGCGTCGGCTACGTGAAGGACCGCATCCAGGGCAGCGGATACTATTCAACCGTCGAAGCGAGAACCGCATTTTAGCGGACTGTTCAGACTTTGTTAGGTTCGATTTCGTGCGGGTGCACGCACGTCACGTTTTTTCATATGTGCCATCTTACAACAGTTGAGCGCGTTCAATCCCGGACATGCACAATTCCTGCGACGTGTGGCCGGGATTCTGTTGGCAGGTTAATCGCTCAGGTGTTTCACAGGTATTGCGCCGTCCCGTTCCCGCGTAGGTTGCGACCCTGAAGGCCCCCCGGGCCCAGGTCGGCCCCGGTGGAACGCGGGCGACGCGGATTGCGGAAGGGCAGGCTCGTGGCAAGTGCATTTCGTTGGATGGCCTGGATCGCGTCGGCCGCTGCCGTCCTCGTCCTGCTGAGCCAGCCCGTCAGCACGCAGGACCAGCTGATCATGAGCCTCTGCGCCATGGCGGCGATGGTGGTGCTGTGGGTGTTCTTCGACAACCAGCCCGCGCGCTTCGTCTTCCTCGCCCTGGGAAGCCTCGTCGTGCTGCGCTACATGTTCTGGCGCGTGACGAACACGCTGCCCTCCGTCGGCGACCCGGTCAGCTTCGGCTTCGGACTCCTGCTCCTCCTGGGCGAGCTCTACTGCGTCTTCATCCTGTTCGTCAGCCTGACCATCAACGCCGACCCGCTCCGGCGCGCGCCCCCGCCGATGGCCGCCGCCGATGATCCGGAGGCCCTCGACGCGCTGCCCACCGTCGACATCTTCGTGCCGAGCTACAACGAGGATGCGGGCATCCTCTCGGTCACCCTCGCGGCGGCCCGCCTGATCGACTATCCCGCCGACAAGCTGACGGTCTGGCTGCTCGACGATGGCGGCACCGACCAGAAATGCGCCGATCCCGATCCGGTGAAGGCGCAGGCCGCGATGCGGCGGCGCATGGAACTCCAGGCCCTGGCCGCCTCCCTCGGCGTCGAGTACCGCACCCGCGCCCGCAACCAGCACGCCAAGGCGGGCAATCTCAACAACGGGCTCAAGCACTCGCAGGGCGAGATCGTCGTGGTGCTCGATGCCGACCACGTCCCGTTCCGCTCCTTCCTGCGCGACACGATCGGGTACTTCGCCCAGGACCCGCGCCTGTTCCTGGTGCAGACGCCGCACGCCTTCCTGAATCCCGACCCGATCGAGCGCAACCTGCGCACCTTCGACCGCATGCCCTCCGAGAACGAGATGTTCTACGCGGTGACGCAGCGCGGCCTCGACAAGTGGAACGGCTCGTTCTTCTGCGGCTCGGCCGCGCTCCTGCGCCGGCGCGCCCTCGACGAGGCGGGCGGCTTCTCGGGCGTCACCATCACGGAGGATTGCGAGACGGCCTTCGAGCTGCACGCGCGCGGCTGGAACAGCATCTACGTCGACAAGCCCCTGATCGCCGGCCTGCAGCCCGAGACCCTGGAGGCCTTCATCGGCCAGCGCTCGCGCTGGTGCCAGGGCATGTTCCAGATCCTGATGCTGAAGAACCCGCTCTTCAAGCGCGGCCTGCACACGATCCAGAAGGTCGCCTACCTGTCGAGCATGACGTTCTGGTTCTTCCCGGTGCCACGGCTGATCTTCATGTTCTCGCCGCTGCTGCACATCTTCTTCGACCTGAAGATCTTCGTCGCCAGCGTGGATGAATCCATCGCCTATACGGCGACCTACGTCGTCATCAACCTGATGATGCAGAACTACGTCTACGGGAAGTTCCGCTGGCCCTTCGTCTCCGAGCTCTACGAGTACGTCCAGGGCCTGTTCCTGTTCCGCGCCATCGCCTCGGTCATCGTCTCGCCCCGGCGCCCGACCTTCAACGTCACCGCCAAGGGCACGACCCTGGAGCAGGACCACCTCTCGGCCCTGGCCTGGCCGTTCTTCGCCGTCTACGGCCTGCTGCTGCTCGGCTGCGCCACGGCCCTCTACCGCTACCTGTTCGAGCCCGGCGTCACCAACCTGATGCTCGTGGTCGGCCTGTGGAACTTCTTCAACCTGCTCATGGCCGGCGCCGCCCTCGGCGTCGTGGCCGAGCGCCGGGTCACCGAGGCGAGCCCGTCCCTGGCGATCAACCGGCAGGGCCGGATGATGCTGGCGGGGCGTGCCCTCGACGTGGCGGTGGACCGCGCCTCGGCCGTCGGCTGCACCGTCCGGTTCGGGGCCGACGTCCTGCCGTTCGGCACCGGCAGCACCTACCGCACCGGCCAGCTCACGGTGCAGCCCCTCGACGGCGCCCCCGCCGGCGGCGTGCTGCCGTTCGAGGTCGGGACGATCGCCCATGCGGGCGACGACGTGGTGGTGACCCTGCGCTTCCAGCCCCTCGACGCGCAGGGCTATGCCGGCCTCGCGAGCCTGATGTACGGCGATGCGGGCGCGCTGCTGCGCTTCCAGCAGAGCCGGCGCCGGCACAAGAACATCGTCTCGGGCACGCTCCAGCTGATCTGGTGGGGCCTGGTCGAGCCGTTCCGCGCCGTCAGCTACCTGTTCAAGCCGCGCCCGCAGGCGGCCGCCGCCCCCACCACCGACACGGCGCTTCCGCGCGCCACGCCGCGGGCGCCGCTCCTGCCCGGCGGCAGCCCCGGCGGGGCGGAGGCCGCCCGGCCGCGCCCGGCCGAGAATCCCCTGCCGGCCCGGCCGAGCTTCGCGCGCAGCAACGACGGCGAACCGGGGACCGACTGGGTCCGCCTGATGCTGGAATTCGAGAACGATCGCCTGCTCGGCGGGGCGGCGGGCGGCGGGCGCGGCGCCGACCTGCACGCCCGGTCGTGAGGGAGGCTCGCATGCGTGTCACGACGATCACCCGCGGGCTTCTCGCGCTGGCGCTGGTGGGCGGGGCCACGGAGGCCCGGCCCCAGAGCTTCATCGGTGCCGGCCCCGCCGAGCGCTTCTCGGTTCCGCCCGCGGGCGACGCCCTGCGCCGCGGGGGCGAGCCCATGCGCGGGCGCGGACCGGCGGCCGCCGTCGCCCCCACGCCGGCTCCGGCGGTCCGGGAGGGCGCCCTGGCGACCATCGGGCCCGCCCGGCGCCTGCCGGCCACCACCGGCGGGTTCCGCCTGGAGGGCGAGGAGGACGTCCTGCGCTTCCCCGTCTACGTCACGGAAGCGCAGAGCCGCGGGCGTCCCCGTCTGCGGGTGTCCTACCTGTCCGCCATCTCGGTGGCGCCCGAGACGTCGGAGCTCGTCGCCAGCGTCAACGGCGTCGTGGTCGGCCGCACCCGCATCCAGGCGCCCGGCGCCGTCAAGGTGGTGGAGTTCGAGCTGCCCGAGGGCAGCCTGAAGCTGGGCTACAACGCCATCGATCTCGCGGCGAGCCAGCGGCACCGGGTCGATTGCTCCCTCAACGCGACCTACGAACTCTGGACGCAGATCGATCCCTCGCGCTCCGGCCTCGTGGTGGCCCCCGTGGCGGCCGCCGGGATCGAGCTGAAGGACCTCGCGGCGCTGGAACCCGACGACGGCGGCGCCCTGCCGGTCCGCGTGGTGATCAACGACAAGCCGAGCCTGCCCCGCCTCGAGCGGATGTTCCACGCCATCGAGGCGATCGGCCTCGTCGGCCGCATCGCCCGCCCGGTGGTGGAGTTCGGCTCGGTGATGACCGGCCGCAGCGGGATCAACCTCATCGTCGGCACCGCGGCGGAACTGCGCGGCACGCCGGACATCGAGGCCGTCGGCCCGATCACCGGACCGAAGCTCGCGATGCTGCCGCCGCGGGAGGATCGGGCCCCCGCCCTCGTCGTCAGCGGCACCAGCTACGACGAGATCGAGTCGGCGATCGCGACCCTGGCCCGCGGCACCGAACCCTACGGCACGCCGCGCGGCCTGAAGGCCGCGGCGCTGCTGCGGGGTGCCCCCCTGGAGAGCGGCGACCGGATCGCCCTGCACGCCCTCGGCGTGGCGACGCGGGAATTCTCCGGCCGCCTCCTGACCACCCGCTTCGACGTCCAGCTGCCGCCGGATTTCCTGCCCGCCGATTACGGCAAGATGCTCCTGAACCTCTCGGGCGCCTACGCGTCCGGTCTCGCGTCGGAGGCGCGGATCCTCGTCGACCTCAACGGCCGCAACGCCGCCAGCGTGCCCCTGCCGCAGACGCGGGGCGAGGTCTTCGAGAACACCACCATCCCGCTGCCCCTGGGCCTGTGGCGGCCGGGCCTGAACCGCGTCGAGATCTCGGCGCAGGTGCCGACGCCCGGCGATGCCACCTGCGCCGCGAGCACGAGCGAGTCGAAGCGCGAGCGCTTCCTGTTCCTCGACCGGACCACCCTGAGCGTTCCGAACCTGGCGCGCGCCGCCCGGATCCCGGATCTCGCCGCCACCACCAGCGGCGGCGCCCCGTTCCTGGAGGACGGCAAGCGGCCGCGCCTCGTGCTGCCCGTTCTGGATCGGGACACGGTGGCGGCGGGCGCCATGATCGCCGCGCGGCTGGCAAGCGCGGCCGGGCGGGTGATCGATTTCGAGCTGGCCACCGAGGCGCAGAGCGGGACGGGACCGACCCTGATGGTCGCGCCCGTCCGCGCCGTGGCGCCCGCGACCCTGACCGGGCTCGGCCTCGATCCGGAGCAGATCCGGCGGATCTGGGAAGCCCGCGCCGAGACGGCCCGTCCGGCGGGTCAGTCCGGCTCGGTACCGGCTCCGACCCTCGATCGCCTGCGCCGCAACGTGCCGGCACGCTGCAGCCTGCCGGATCTCAGCTTCCGCGTGGCCGGCCCGGTGCCGCCGCGCGGCGCGGGACCGGACGCCCCCGCCGGGGGCCGGACGGGCCGGGCGTCTGCCAGCGACGGCGACCTCGTGACGAAGTGGGACGAGACCCTGCGCGCCCGCCATCCCCTGGTCGAGGCCGCCGACGGCCTCGTCGAGCGGGCCTCGGCCACGGTCCGGGGCCTGCTCGGCGAGACGCGGACCTGGATCGATGCGGATGCCTCCGAGCGGGCCTCGGCCGTGCCGCCCCGCGCCTCGCTGATCCTGGCCCAGGCCCTGTCCAGTGGCGGAATCGGCGTGGACGACACCACCACCCTGATCACGGCGCCGAACCCGCTCCTGCTCAAGGCCTCCGTGGCCTGCCTCATCGATCCCGGGGTCTGGTCGCGGATCGGCGGGCGCTTCGCCTTCCTGGACGCCGCCGACGGCCGCCTGGACACGGTGGAGCCCGACACCGTCCGCATCGTCGAGACCCGCCCCCCCTCGCTCTGGAACCTCCGGCTCGTGGTGGCGGGCTGGCTCTCGATGAATCCCGCCGTCTACGCGGCGCTGGCGCTGGCCCTGGCGCTCTGCCTCGGGCTGACCACCGCGCTCATGGTCCGCAACGTCGGCCGGAGGAATGCATGAGACGCCTGCGCATGAAACGCCTGCGCCTACGACGCCTGCGCCTGAGACGCCCGCTCCGGACCGTCCGCCGCGCAGCCCTCGCGGCCGCCCTGGCCACGGGATGCGCGACCGGCTTCGCCGCCGGGCCCGAGGCCCGGGCGCAAGGCGGGCCCGATGCCCGGATCCAAGGCGGACCCGCCCTGATGCCCGCCGGCTCGGCCCGCGATCCCCAGCCCCGTGATCCCGCCATGCCGGACCTGCCGAGCTCCGTTCCGCCCGCCATCGCCCTGCCGGCGCCGCCGCAGGTCAAGGACGATTCCGCCCGCACGGCCCAGCCTCTGCTCGGGAGCCTGAAGGACCAGGACGGCTGGCGCCTCTATCGCTCCCGCTTCGTCACCGAGGCCGGCCGGGTGGTCGACACCGCCAATGGCGGGATCAGCCACAGCGAGGGCCAGGGCTACGGCATGCTCCTCGCGGTGGCGGCCAACGACCGGCCCACCTTCGAGCGGCTCTGGGGCTGGACCCGCGCCAACCTGATGGTGCGTTCGGATTCGCTCCTGGCTTGGCGCTGGGAGCCGGCCAAGCGCCCGGCGGTGGCGGACATGAACGACGCCACCGACGGCGACATCCTCGTCGCCTGGGCGCTGACGGAGGCGGCCGAGGCCTGGGACGATGCCGGCTACCGGGTCGCGGCCCGGCGGATCGCCGTCGAGGTCGGCCGCCGCGCCATCCTGTTCAAGGACCGGAGCGGGGCGCTGCTGCTGCCGGCGGTCACGGGCTTCTCGGCGGGGGAACGCGCCGACGGTCCCCTGATCAACCTGTCCTACTGGGTCTTCCCGGCCTTCGCGCGCCTGCCCCTGGTGGCTCCGGAATACGACTGGGACGCCCTGACCCGCAGCGGCTTGCGCCTCCTGCGCCGCGCCCGCTTCGGCAGCGCCAACCTGCCCACCGAATGGATCTCCCTGAAGGGGGACCAGCCCCGTCCCGCGGACGGCTTCCCGCCGCTCTTCTCCTACAACGCGATCCGGATTCCCCTCTACATGGCCTGGGCCGATGTGGGGCGGCGGGAGGATTACGACCCCTTCGTCGCCCTCTGGTCGGGGCCGGACCGCGAGCGCCTGCCCATCGTGGATACCAGCGATGGGCGCACGGTCGAGTGGCTCGGCGAGAGCGGCTACGCGGCCCTCTCGAGCCTGCTGCTCTGTACCGTGAAGGGAACACCGCTCCCCGACGGCTTCAGCCAGGTGCAAGGCAACGAGAACTACTATCCGACCACGCTGCATCTCCTGGCCATGGTGGCCGCGCAGATGAGGGGACCGTCATGCTTGAAGCGTTAGCGCGCCGGCGGAGCCGTGGCCCCGCGCCCCTCGGCCTCCCGATGGGCGTCGCCCTCGCGGCCCTTACCCTGCCGGCCCTCACCCTGCCGGCCCTCACCCTGCCCGCCCTGGCCCAGGGTCCCGGCGCCGAGGAGGCCAGCCGCGCGCCCGCCATCGTCGTCGACCCGACGGGATCGGCGGCCAACGGCATGGTCGACGAGAGCGCCCTGCGCTACTACGCGGCGCAGAAGCAGACCGCCCGGATGAAGGCGGAGGCCGCCCGGCTGAAGCAGCTCTACCCGGGCTGGACCGAGCCCACCGACCTCGACACCCTGCAGCCGAGCCCCCCCGAGGAGGCCCCCCTCTGGGACCTCTTCACCGCCGGCCGCTTCGACGACCTCTACGCGGCCATCGCGGCGCGGCGCACGGTGGACGGGAGCTGGCAGCCCTCCGAGGAGCTGGCGCGCAAGCTGCGCCGCGCCGGGTTCCGCAGCCGCCTCAAGGGGCTCGCCAGCGCCCGGCGCAACCTCGACGTGGTCGCCCTCTACCGCGCCGATCCCAGCGCCCTCGACCCCAGCGACGTCGAGAGCATCTGGATCGTCGCCGACGCGCTGGCGGCCGAGGAGGCCACGGCACAGGCCTACAACCTCTACAAGTCCGTCTTGGATACCAGCAACGACACGGGCGCCCGCCTGGCCACCATCCAGAAGGCGATGTCGAACCTGCCGATGGCGGCGGCCGAGCAGCTCATCGCCCTCGGCCGGACGGATTCCGACGGCAATTCCGAGTTCCGGCGCATCGCCATCGACATCACGCGCGCGCGGATCGTCGCCTTCCTGCACGACGAGGCCGCGCACGAGCCCACCACCACGGACATCGCCGCGTTCCAGGCGCAGGCCCGCAAGACCGGTGACCCGCGGGAGACCGGTCTCCTCGGCTGGTACGCCTACAAGCGCCAGCAGTTTCGCGAGGCGCTGGACTGGTTCAAGCTCGCGATCAGCCGCGGCGGCGACGCGATGATCGCCCACGGGCTCGCCCATTCGCTGCGCGCAGTCGGCATGACGCGCGAGGCCGAGGAAGTGGCCTATGCCTGGCGCGACAAGTACGTCGGCAACAGCATCCTCTTCATCGAGCTCCTGGAGCGGAAGCTGACCCAGGCGAATCCCGCCTTCATCGACCTGGACCGGATCAACCGCTACGCGAAGGTGACGCTGGCGTCGAGCTCCGGGGAGGGCGCTCAGGCATTGGGCTGGTACGCCTACAATTCCTGCCAGTTCGACGCCGCCCTTGAGTGGTTCCAGCACGGCATCGCGTGGCTGCCGAGCGAGTCGACGGTGCTCGGCTACGCCCTGGCGCTGCAGCGCCTGAAGCGGACGCGCGAGTCCCTCGAGATCGTCAACCGCTACGACGGGTTGTTCCCGAAGGTGGTGGACCTGCTGTTCCGCGAGGGTCCGGAGGGGCCGCCGCTCGCCTGCAGCGTCGCGGCACCACCACCGGCCGGCGCACGTCAGCCCGCAGCCCCCGCCGCGACGGCCGTGCTCGCGAACGGCGCCCGCGCCCCCGCCGCCTACGGCCGCGTGCCGAAGCCCGACATCTCGGCCAACGGCGCGGTGCGTCCCCTTCCGGTCCTGCGCAGCGAATTCCCGCTGTCCGTCGCCTCCGAGAACCCGTTCCGCTACCTGCCGGCCGCCCTGGCCCGACAGGTGCCCGAGCGCAGTGCCGGCGGCTTCCTGGCCGAACCCGCGACGGGTGCGCCGCCCCTGGTCGCCCGCCGGGTGCCGGGCGCCGGGACGATGCCCTACGAGCGCTACGGCTTCGCCCTGCTGCCGGGCTACAACGGCCTGATCCAGGCCTCCACCCTGTCCGATCCGCCCGCCGGCACCCAGTGGCAGGACCAGCAGGCCGCCGGCGCCAACGGCCAGACCCGCTCAAGCCGGGAATCCGACCGCTTCGGCATCCCGGGATCGCAACGCGCCACCTTCGTCGAGGCCGGCCCCAACGCCGGACAGCAGCCATGAGTCGGATACGGCATTCCGGAACCGCGGCGGCGCTGGCGGCCCTGGTGATCCTGCCCTCGCTCCCCGCCGCCGCCCGGCCCGGCCGCGCGGCGCTCGAGCTGCCGGGCGCCGGACCCGTGTCGGACGTGGCGCAGAATTCATCCCGCGACGGGTATTCCCAGCGGATCACCTTCCGGGACGATCCGCGCGGCGTCGCCGAGGTGAGCGTGCGCAACGGGGAGGGGGGCTCCGGCCCCGCCCTCGCCATGGCCAAGCCGAGCCGGACGGGGATCGCGGCCGAGTTGCGGGCGCGCTTTCCCGGCGAGACCATGCGGGTCGTGACCCAGGCACACCGCAACGCCCACGGACCGGTGGGCCTCGCCCTGGGCAACGACTGCCTCTACGCCTGGCAGTGGATCGACCTCGGCGGCGATGCGGCGCGGAAGCGGCCATCCGCCCTGTTCGGCAGCGATCCCGGCGCGCCGGCCGCTTCGGTGCGGATCAAGCTCTGCCGCACGGCGACGACCACCCTCGCCGACCTGACCCGCTCGGTGGAGTCGATGCGCTTCTTCGCCAATCCCGCTGAGGCCCCCCGCCTCCAACCGGAGACGGTCGCCCGACGGCCTTCGCCGCCGCGGCGGCGCGAGGCGGTCAGCCGGCCGACGGGGACGCCGCGGGAGGCCGCGCCGGGATCGCAGACTGCGCTCCGTCCGCCCGGCCCGATGGAACGGCCCGGCGCGGAGAAGCGCCCGGAGGCCTCGGCGCGCCGCATGGCCTCCGAGCAATCCGGCGAAACGCAGCGCTACCTCGTGCCGGGGCCCGGCGCCGTGGCACCCGCGGTGCCGGTTCCGGTGCCTCCGGGCGAGGGTCAGGCCCCGCGCTACATCACGGACGCCGCGCTGGCGGACGGCACCGTCGCGATCACCGTCCCCAGACCCGCACCGAACCGGGCCGAGGTCGAGGATCTCATGGCCCGCGAACTCCCGGCACGGGCCCTTCGGCCGCCGCCCTGAGGCGGCCCCCGCCCGACGGCGAAGGGCCATGCGATCTGTGATTTTCTCGATCTGCCGCATTTGCAACCTTGAATACCCATTCCCGGCGCGCGAAGAAGCAGACAGCGGGGGTGGTGGGTCACGGATATGGTCCGGGTCGACGCGTGCGGTGTTCCGTCGGGCCCGGTTGGGTTCGCCCTGAGCGGAGGGCCTGACCTGAGCGGAGGGCCTGCGGATCGCGGGATCGCCGCATGAGCCGCGCAGCGGATGTAGCCGGCGCCGATGCGCCGGCGCCGTCCGGCCTCTTACCCGTGTCCAGACTTCGTCTCGCCTTCACCGCCACGGACCACGTCAGCCTCGCCTACCAGGCGAACGGGATTCCGGTGATCCGGGAGATCGTGATCGCCAACGACACGGAGGCCGATCTCGTCGATCTCCGGCTGCACGTCGAGAGTCAGCCGCCCGTGGTCAGTCCGCTGACGCTGCGCATCGAGCGGGTGGCTGCGGGTTCGAGCCATCGAGTCGAGACGCCGGACCTGCACCTCGATGCCGGCCTCCTCGCCGCCTGCACCGAGGCCGGCCCCCTCGCCCTGACGATGATCCTGGAGGATGCGGAGGGCGAGCGGGGGCGGGCGGTCGCCGAGATCCGTCTGCTGCCACCCGCGCACTGGGGCGGTGCCCGCAATGCGCCCGAACTTCTCGCCGCCTTCGTCCGGCCCGGCGATCAGGCCGTCGACGCCGTCCTGCGCGATGCCGCCAGGAAGCTCGGCGCGGCCGGCTGCCAGACTGCGCTGGACGGCTACGGCAGCGGCGGCAAGGTCCGGGCCTGGGACCTCGCCGGGGCGCTCTGGGCCGCCCTGGCGGACCATCGCCTCGCATCCATCCTGCCCCCGGCGCGCTTTGAGCAGGCCGGACAGACGGTGCGCGCTCCCGGCGAGGTGATCGAGGGCCGAGCCGGCACCTGCCTCGACCTCTCCCTGCTCTACGCCGCCTGCCTGGAGCAGGCCGGCCTGAACCCGGTGCTGGTGCTGACCGCCGGCCACGCCTTCGTCGGCCTGTGGCTCCAGGACGAGACCTTCGCGAGCGCGACGGTCGACGACCGGCAGCAGCTGCGCAAACTTCGCGATCTGCAGGACCTGATCCTCGTCGAGACGACGCTGCTGACGCACGATCCGCCGAAAGCCTTCCGGACCGCGGTGGATCACGGTGCCGGGCTGGTGGAGGACAGCGCTGCGGGGGGCCTCGACGTCGCCGTCGATATCCGCCGCTGCCGCCGGCGCGGCATCTGCCCGATGGATCTCGGCGGCCGGGGCGGGGAGGCCGCACCCGGTCCGGTCGAACCGCTGGACCAGGCCCTCTCGGAAGCCCCCGCCTTCGACAGGGTAGAGACCCCGTATGTCGACGCGGCGCCGGAGACCGCGGTCGGACGCCTGGAGCGCTGGAAGCGCAAGCTCCTGGACCTGTCGCTGCGCAACAAGCTCCTGAACTTCAAGCCCGGCAAGGGCGCCATCGTCCTCAATGGTATCGAGCCCGGTGCCCTGGAGGACGGCCTGGCGGCCGGACACGCATTTCGGCTGATGCCGGTCTCCGACGGGCCGGTCGGGTCCGAAGGGGCCCTGGCCCGGAAAGAGATCCCCACCACCGCGACGGAGGCCGATCTCGACGGCCGCCTGCTCGATCTCTATCGCCTCGCCCGCGGCGGCTTCGAGGAGGGCGGAGCCAACATCCTGTTCCTGGCGATCGGGTTCCTGTCCTGGACCCGCAAGGCGGGCGAGGCCACCCACCGGGCGCCGCTGCTGCTGATCCCGGTCACCCTCCGGCGCGCCAGCGTCCGCGCCGGCTTCCGCCTGGCGCTGCACGACGACGAGGTGCGGATCAACCCGACCCTGCTTGAGATGCTGCGCCAGGATTTCCGGCTGCGGATGCCGGATCTGGAAGGCGACCTGCCCCGCGACGCGTCCGGCATCGACGTGGACGCGATCGTCCGAAGCGTCCGGGGCCACACGCGCGAGCTGCGCGGCTGGGAGGTGGTACCCGACATGGTGCTGGCGACCTTCTCCTTCACCAAGCACCTGATGTGGAAGGATCTCGTCGACCAAGCCGACCGCCTCACGCGCAACCCGGTGGTGCGCCACCTTCTCGAGACGCCCAAGCACGCCTACGGCGAGGGCGCTCCCTTCCCCGATCCGTCGCAGCTCGATCGAGACCATCCGCCCGAGACCGTCTTCGCACCGCTCTCGGCGGATTCCTCGCAGCTCTCCGCCGTCCTGGCAGCGGCCGGCGGCAAGGACTTCGTCCTGTTCGGGCCGCCCGGCACCGGAAAGAGCCAGACCATCGCCAACATGATCGCCCAGTGCCTGGCGCAGGGACGCACGGTGCTGTTCGTCTCGCAGAAGACGGCTGCCCTCGAGGTGGTGCAGCGGCGCCTGCAGGAGATCGGACTCGGCGATTACTGCCTGGAGGTGCATGCCACCAAAGCCCAGAAATCGGCGGTGCTCGGGCAGTTGCGCCGGGCCTGGCACGCGCGCGCCGCGCCTGAGCAGGCCGAATGGCCGGGCGCCACGCGCGCCCTCGCAAGCCTGCGCGCCGAGCTGAACGGCCTCGTGCAGGCCCTGCATCGGCGGCGGGAGAACGGGCTGACGGCCTACGAGGCCTTCGGACGCGTCATCGCGGCGGGGCCCGACGTGGAGCACTTCGTCCTCGCCTGGCCCGACCACCGGACCCACGAGCCGGACACCCTCGTGGCCCTGCGGGCGGCCTGCCGGGACTTGCGCCCCGTCCTGGCATCGGTGGGGCCCCCGGCCGACCATCCGCTGCAAGGCGTCAGGGCGACCGAATGGTCGCCGGTCTGGCGCGACGGCCTGGGCGCCGAGATCGCCGCCGCCGTCGAGTCCCTAACGGCCCTGCGCGCGAGCGGCCAGGCCTTCGCCGCGGCGGTCGGACTCTCGGCCTTCCCGTCGACCGAGGCGGAGATCCGCGACCTCCTGGATCTCGGCAACGCCCTGATACGTCCCGAGGCCGCCTGCGGAGGCACCTTCCTGGCGGATAGCGCCGGCGACCTGCGCCGGGCGGTGGCGGCGCGCGACCGCTTCCAGGCGACCCGGGCCGCACTCCGCGGCCGACTCACCGGCGCGTACCGGCCCGGCCTCCTCGACCAGGACCTGTCCGGGCTCCTCGCCGAATGGATCGCGGCGCGCGGCGCGAACTTCTTCGTTCGGAGCGGGCGCATGAGAAAGGTCCTGCTTCAGGTTCAGCCCTATGCCGACGGCGCATTGCCGGAGGATCTGGGGCCGGACCTCGCCGGCCTGATCGAACTCGCTCGGCACGGCCAGGCCGCCCGGCCCGAGGAGGAGACCCTCGGCCAGCTGGGCCCGCCCTGGAGTGACCCGGAGGGGCCCGCCCGCGACTTCGGGCCGGCCATCGCCTGGGCCGAGACCGTGGCGCAACTCCTGCCCCTCCTCGGGTCGTCGAGTCTTGGCCCCGAGGGCCTGCGCGACCACGTCGTCCGGCTCGTCACCCAGTCGTCCCGGAGCCGGGAGGCGGGCGGTCCCCTTGCGCAGGCCTACGCCGCCTTCGCGCAGGATCACGCCCGGACACGCGCCGCGATGACGGCGTTGTCCCACCGAGCCGGGTCGGTCAATCCCGAGACGCTCCCGGCCGCGCAGGCGGACTGGATCGGCGCCAATCTCGCGCTGGCCCGGCGCTGGGCCTCCGGTCTCGGACGCGCCCAGGGCTGGTGTGCCTGGCAGGGGGCCGCCCAGGCGGCGCGCGACCTCGGCCTCGGCCCCCTGATCGAAGCCCTGGAGGCAGGCCGGATCAAGCACGACCGAGCCGAGGCGGCCTTCGAGATCGCCTATGCCCGCTGGTGGATCGATCGCGTCGTCGGCGACGACCCGGTCCTGCGCGGCTTCCTGCCCGAGCGCCATGAGGACGCGATCGCCCGGTTCCGCGCCGCGGATGCCCAAGTCGGCGACCTCGCGCGGCAGGTCGTCCGCGCCCGCCTGGGGAGCGGTATCCCGGGTCCGACGGCCTTCGGGAACGACCCCGAATGGGGCACGCTCTCGCACGAGCTGACCAAGAAGCGGGCACAGATTCCCCTGCGCAAGCTATTCGGCACGATGCCGAACGCCCTCGCGCGGCTCACGCCCTGCGTGATGATGAGCCCGCTGTCGATTGCCCAGTACCTGCCCCCCGATGGGGCGTCGTTCGACGTCGTCATCTTCGACGAGGCCTCGCAGATCGCCCCCTGGGACGCCATCGGGGCGATGGCGCGGGGCAGGCAGGTGGTGATCGTCGGCGATCCCGAGCAGCTGCCGCCGACCAGCGTGGGCGACCGCGCCATCGACGACATGGAAGATGGCGGCGAGATCGCGGACCAGGAATCGATCCTCGATGCGTGCCTCGCGGCCAACCTCCCGCGGCGGACCCTCGACTGGCATTACCGCAGCCGCCACGAGAGCCTGATCGCCTTCTCGAATGCCCGCTACTACGGCGGCCGCCTCGTCACGTTTCCCTCGCCGGTGACCGAGGACCGGGCGGTGCGCCTGACCTTCGTCCCGGACGGCGTCTACGAGCGCGGAACCGGCCGCGTGAACCGCCCCGAGGCCCACGCCGTCGTCGCCGACATCGTGCGCCGCCTGCGCGATCCGGATTTCGCGCGGGCGCGGCGCTCCCTCGGCATCGTCACCTTCAACGGCGAGCAGCAGCGACTGATCGAGAACCTGCTGGACGCAGAGCGGCGATCCGACCCGGAGTTGGAGCCGTACTTCGATCGCGACCGCTGGCACGAGCCCGTCTTCGTCAAGAATCTCGAAACCGTGCAGGGCGACGAGCGCGACGTCATCCTGTTCTCGGTCGCGGTCGGCCCCGACCCGGGCGGCCGAACGGTGAGCACGGTGTCGTCCCTCAACAAGGATGGCGGACACCGCCGCCTGAACGTCGCCATCACGCGGGCCCGGCAAGAGCTCGTGGTCTTCGCCTCGATCCGGCCCGAGCAGATCGACCTCGGCCGCACCAGGGCCCGCGGGGTGCGCGACTTCAAGCACTTCCTCGAATTTGCCGACCGGGGCGCGCGGGCCCTCGCCGAGGCCTGTGCGCCCACCGGCGGAGCGGTCGGATCGCCGTTCGAGGCCGCCGTCCTGGCGGGGCTGCGGGCCCAGGGCTGGACCGTGCACGTGCAGATCGGAGTCTCGGGCTTCCGGATCGATCTCGGCATCGTCCACCCCGATGCGCCGGGGCGCTACCTCGCCGGCATCGAGTGCGACGGCGCCACCTATCACCGCTCCGCGACGGCCCGCGACCGAGACCGCCTGCGCGAGCACGTGCTGACCGATCTCGGCTGGCGCATCCGGCGGGTCTGGAGCACCGCCTGGTGGGCCGACGCAGCCGGAGCCCTCGCCGAACTCGACCGGCGCCTGCGAGACGACCTGGAGACCGACCGCGCCAAGGCCGCCGAAGCCACGGCAGCGAGCGATCCGCGCGACGCACCCGCGCCCGATGCCCCGATTCTGACGGAACCCGCGGATCAAGCGACCGCCGCGGCGATGACGGGTGTCCCGAGCCCGACACCCCTTGCGGAGCCGGACGACGCGATGACGGCCCAACGACGCGACGCCGGGCTTCCCTCCGCCCGCGCACCGACGCCGATTTCGACGATGCCGCCCGATCCGGCCTACCGTCTCGCGGATCCGTCCGATATCGGCCTCGCCCTGGAGCCGGAGCGCTTCTACGACACGGCCTATCGCCCGGTCCTGGCGGCCCTGGTTATGCACGTGGTCACCATGGAGGGGCCGATCTACGAGGACGTGCTGCTCCGACGCGTGGCACGAGCCCACGGCCTTCAGCGGGTAGGACCCCTCATCCGCGAGACGATCCTCGATCAGGTCCCCGTCTCGGTGGCCCGCAGCGACGATGACGGCCGCGTCATCCTCTGGCCACCCCACGCCGAACCGCGGGCGCGTCATCCCTACCGGGTGGCACCCGCCGGGCTGCGCAGCCACGCCGACACGCCGATGCCGGAGCTCGTCGATCTCGCCGGGTCGGTGGCCCCGGGTACGTCCGAGCCCGAGGGCACGCGGCTGATGGGCCAGGCGATCGGGCTGTCGCGCGTCGAGGCGGCGACCCGGGTCCGGTTCGCGCGCGCGCGCGAACGCGCCGGAGAGGCGGGCCTGCCCCATGGCGGGCCACCCGAAGCCTGAAAGGGCTATCGCCCCGAACGCCACCCGCCTCATCTGTCCGGTGCAGTTCACGGAGAACGCCGCGTGCGTGGCACGGCGCGAATTCTCGCGCCGGCCGCCTGGCCTCAGGCATGCGCATTCTGCCGAATCGGTAGGCGCGGACGCGGCGGAACGCCCTCGTCGGCCGCGGCCGGGCCCGACAGCCAGTCAAACACCTCGGACCCTTCGCCAGCATCGGGACGTCGCGTCCGCCCACGCTCGAAACGCGCCTCCACCAATGTTCGACCTTGGTCCACCTGTCCCGGGGACAGATTGTGGGCCCGGATCCTGCCCTTGCCAGCCTAGGCCACGGGGTTTATATCGCATCGCAACAAAAAGACCCTGCTGTGATCCGAGAGCATGTTCCTTTGTTCTATCAAGCAACCATCGAACTGAGCCTGACGCGCGATCCTATAGTTAGACAACTTACTTTTATCGCTGCGAGACAACCGTTAATTGTCACCCAAACCGCAGCGCGAAAGGGCGAGCAACGCCGGCCGTCGCGGAGAAAACGTCGATTTTCCAACTCGCGAATAATTGGCTTGGTTTCTGCTTCATTAAGAGAGATAGACGTGCACCGGAGCGAAATGGGACGAACCTGTCCCGCTTCGTTCCAGGGCCACGGGCTTATGGGAATCAATGTCTGCCTATCCTGAGGGCACTGTCACGATGGACACCACTTCTGCTCGGAAGGGCCTTCCCG
>NZ_PDHT01000043.1:0-30398 GCF_002917135.1 Methylobacterium sp. V23 | reverse complement strand
CAGCTCGTCGCCCGCGGCAAGCTCTTTGCCAAAACCGCCTACGGACAGAACCTCCACAAACTCGCGCGAGAGGCTTGATTTATATGCTACAAAATTGTCACCTTTTTCTAACAGATCAGCTATCTGATTATTATGGATCAATTTATATCGAGTCAGTCCATGCAACGGAGTGAGGCACCAACTTTCTTCGGAAACCTAAAATCTGGCTTCGCAGGCTTGGTCGACTTCGCAGACCCACAGCAGGGAATTCATGGCTGGATTCTACGAATTGATCGACCCAGAGAGCCGGTCAATTGGAATTTGATGGCTTGCAATAAAATCATCTTGTCCGGTACCGCCTCAATCTTCCGTGAAGATGTGTCCAGTGCGATCGGCCAAGAAGCCCTTTGCACTCTTCAGATCTCCTACAAGGATTTCGATGAAGCCGCCTTGAGTGCCGTTCATTCAGCAGACCCGTCAGCTAGACTTTCCGTCGTCATCGCCGAATCAGGGGAACAAATCGCTTGGTCGGTGGAACGGCCGACGGTAAGTTGGCTTGTCCTCAACCTTCTTGCGAACCAAGCGCCTACCGGTAAGCCTATAGTAACAACGCAAGTCGCCGGAGGCGATGAATTTTTGCTCACCGGTTCCAACGAAACAGCACATCTGGCTTCTAAGATCGAACCCGCTAGGCTTTTAGACGGCATGATTTCACATCGTCCCCCCGACGCTAGCGAGTTGAGCCTCGTTGACCCTCCCAGCTCCGGCTCTGGTGTTGAGGGAGTTCCAGCGACGCTACATGAGAATACGTCTAAAGATCTTGCGGATCAAAATATGTGCGAAGAAATCGCCGTACCCGAGCAGGCTGAGCGACATTGCTCAGTGAAGCTTGCAGCAGATGGCAAACCTGTCGCCGGCATCGCGTTTGACTCCGCATTCATCTATCATGGAGCGGTGTGCGTGGAAGGATGGTTCTTCGGAGTCGATGCCATAGAGCTACACTACGCCGGCGAGATAGCAGGTCTGAGCGAGATCGCTCTATTCGACCGCCCGGATGTCGCGTCGGGGTTTGCACTGGACGAAAGATCAGCAAAGGGTTTCGTTGCCATCTGGAAAGAAAGCGAGGCGCCAAGCGCAATCCTCGGACGTGCAGCAGATCACGCTGCAGATGATGTCCTTCTATTTTCGTCTCAAGCGGCAGATAAGGATATAATAGCCTTCCTAACACAGAAGCCTAATCTTCTCGGCTTTGTGCTCCGAAAAAATCTTTGGAGCCGAGAATGGACGAAGCTGATCGCATCGATGGTAACTTCTTCTCCAGGTTACTTCAAAAAGGCACGGGCGTTCATTGAACAGGCAAAAGCGGTTCCGAACGTCGGCGGCCTGATCGTTGGTTGGAGCGTTTCGGAGCCGACGTACCAAATCTTGGCTGTAAGTGACGACGGATCTGTTTGCAGTTTGGCGGACGCTGTGCGCTGGACGCGAAACGACATCACTGAAGCGTTCGGCGCTGAGTTCGGGGCTTTCACGGCAGATGCAGGCTTTCTTCTAGCTCTCCACGGGAACATCACCGTGGACGGGACGATTAAGCTTGTAGTCATCGATGGTAACGCCGCCTTCAGCTTAGCAAATTCTACGTGGTGCGCCGCACCATCGGATCCAGTTAGCTTTGCGCAATGGTCATTTACTTTGCCAACCGAAGCTCAGGATTTTCATTTGCGGCTAACCAGACATGACGGGCCAATTATAGCTCAGCTTATCCGCAGGAAGAATGCAGCAGTTGAGGCGATGCGTGTCGAACGGCTCGACTTTGGGCCCCGTCCACAAACAGCACTGTGCTCGCTCAGCATCCCTCTCTACGGCCGTTTCGATTTCATGCTTCATCAAATGCTCGAGATGGCGGACGATCTATTTATCAGGAGTGAAGTCGAGCTGATCTATGTAGTTGACGATCCGCGAATACGGGAGAGTGTACTCAACGAGTCACACGCACTCTATCAACGGTTCGGCCTACCATTTTCGGTTGTATTTGGCGGCGTCAATCGGGGGTTTTCTGCAGCTACGAATCTAGGCGTACATCATTCCTGCGGTAGATACGTTGTTTTGCTGAATTCCGATGTGATTCCGGTGGCAAGTGGCTGGCTCGAGAAGATGCTTAGCGTGCTTACAACGTTTCCTAACGTAGGAGCCGTCGGAGCGCGCTTGCTCTACCCGAACGGCACAATCCAGCATGATGGACTGGATTTCGAATGGGAGCCCACATTTAATGCACACATCAACGTACATCCTGGAATGGGAATGCCGCCACCAGCTTCGGCACCAGCAATTCTGACACGGAAAGCAGTTACTGGCGCATGCGTCATGCTCGACCGTTCGGTCTACGAAGCTATCGGTAAGCTAGACGAAGAGTTCCTTATCGGCGACTTCGAAGACTCTGATCTTTGCCTAAAGGTTCGGCAGGCCGGCTACCAAGTCGCGTTAGTCCAAGATGTATCCCTTGTTCACCTTGAGCGGCAGAGTTTCCGTGATATTGGAGCTAATATATTCAGAGAGCGCGTAGTGCGATATAATGCTTGGCGACATGAGGGACGGTGGAGCGAAGAGATTAAAGATCTCAAATCTTTCGGCAGTCAGGGTCTATTATCATGAAAGTTCTCGTCGTTGCTCACGCACATCCCGACTTCAGTGTGGGCGGCGCAGAAATTGCTGCCTACAACCTGTTCACATGTTTGAAGGAGAAAGACACTGTCAGCGACATCACCTTTCTAGCTCGCACTGATCTAATCTCAACTGCGCCCGGCTCGATTGCACTACGGCGGGCAGGTGAGTTCCTGTGGCGTCAGGACATCGGCGATTGGTTCAAAATGCGCACCGCCTATCCCAGATCGATGGCGACTAATTTTCGGGATTTTTTGCTGAGCAAGTCGCCAGACTTCGTATTCGTGCACCATTACTCGCATATCGGTGTCGAGATGCTGGAGGAAATCAAGGTTGCTCTCCCCGATTGCAAGCTGGTTCTCACACTTCACGAATATGGTGCGATCTGCAATCGTCAGGGGCAGATGCTGAAAAACAAGACTGACCGCCTTTGTAACAACGAATCCCCTGAAGAGTGCCATCTCTGTTTTCCGGAAAGATCACCGGAGGATTTCTGGTTACGTAAGAGATATTTGCAGAAACACTTTGCGCTGGTCGACCACTTTATCTCTCCGTCTGAGTTCCTACGAAGACGTTACATAACGTGGGGAGTTGATGAGGACCGGATTTCTGTAATCGAAAACGGCCAGCCCTCATTTGATTTACCTCATACTGAACAGCCAAGACAGCGTGCCATCAAAATCGGCTATTTTGGTCAGGTAAACAAGTACAAAGGGCTCGATGTGCTTCTTCGAGCCGCGGCTCTACTTCCAGAGACAGCAAGAGCGAGGCTCCAGTTTCAGGTGCATGGCGCGAATCTTGCTGAGCAGGACGGCGAATTGAAGAAGCGTTTATCTGATTTGGTAAACCCTTTGATCGAGCAAGGTTTACTACATTGGGTTGGACCCTATGATCGAAGCGAACTGATGCGCCGAATGCTAAAGGTTGATTGGGTGGTTGTGCCATCTATTTGGTGGGAGAACTCGCCGATGGTCATTCAAGAGGCTTTTGCCTGCCGAAAGCCTGTACTCTGTTCTGGCATCGGTGGGATGGCGGAGAAAGTGCGTGACGGAGTAGATGGATTTCACTTCGACGTCGGTAACCCCTTAGACTTAGTAGATAAGCTAGTTACCATCGCCGAGACCACAGGGCTAACGCAACATTTCGTCGAGAGGATTCGTGCGCCGCTGACCTACGAGGAGAGCGCAGAGGAATACTTGCGTGCTGCCATTGCGGCAGCTTGATGCAGTATGCGACCTACTCGGCTGCTGCGGTGTGTCAAAATCGCATTAACAGTCCATTCGGGTCGTCTGCTTCTTCTAAGGCACGGCACTCACCAACGCCGCCGACACGCGCTGATGTCGTGTATCGCCTGCACCTACCTGCAGAACCTGCGCCTCGCCGAACATCGTCGGACGGGGCGGGGAAAAAATGACGACCCGCCTTCCGGGGCCACCGCCATCACCCAGCCTGCCCGCCGTGCGGCAGGCCATCATCGGTCATCTCTTCGCCAGCCTCGTCCCGCCAGTCCTGTGCCCACACTGCCAAAGACGCTTCACGCTGCCCTCTAACATCAAAGTGCCCAGGTAGTGTTAGAGGCTGTTATGAACTGGTCGCGAGTTGAGCTGCCTGTTTGAGCATGAGGCGGACGAAAGCGACGATGTGGAGGTCCGCCAGCGTGCTGGGATAGCGCTCGTAATCCTTGATTGTTTCTACTCCGCGCCTGTTTTATCGATACTCACGAGATTGCACTTGAGGCCTGCGAGCACGAACGAGCCTGTCACATCGGACACTCCTCTGTACAGCATCTGTCCTGATATTACGCAGCGGGATCAACAATCGGACGCGGAGAACTCAGGATCAAATAGCGCAGCCTTCGGCCAACAGGGACCGATTTGGATCTGCCAGAGCTTAGCTGCCATTGATCTTCGTGCGTACCCAGAATATGCATGTGCGCCGGATTAGAGTGGGAGCGAGAAGCAATGGCGACCGCTGTCAGCGGGAGGGAGGGCTGGCTCTTTCTTGGAAACGATACAAATAATAGCGCCGACCAGTTCACAGGCAATCTCGTATTGACCGACGATTGTCTAGATCGGTGGCTGCAATATACTATTGATATCAGAAAAAAAATTGCCGACGACGCGCAACACTTACTCGTCGTCGCGCCCAGCAAAGAAAGCGTACTGTCGGAGTACTACCCGTTCGAGAAAGCGAAACGTCGTCCTATTGACCAGCTTTTGGAAAAAATAGGAACAAGTACAACGCTTTTCCCGTCGACTTTGCTGCAAAATTCGGAAGCTGATTTGCCGACCTACCCCAAGGCTGATAGTCACTGGACCGATTTCGGGGCCATGCTTGTAGCTCAAGAGATTGGAAGGCGGTTTGGCGGTAGCTTCTCAGGCGAGCTGAGTTCCAGGTTCTCGCCCAGAAGATCCTTCTCCGATCTAGGAAGCAAAATGTCTCCCCCCGTCGAGGAGGCAGTGCATCGCTTCGGTGAGTACAGCGACAGAAGGATTTATGACAATCTAATCCATAACCATGGAAGGATTTGGATTTACGAAAATACCGAAGCCCGTTTAAAATCATGCGTTTTGTACGGGGATAGTTTCTCAATATCGCTTTGCAAATGGCTGCCCCGTCTATTCCAGCGACTCACTTATGTACATACAACGAACATAGACTGGTCGTTCTACGATAAGGAGCGCCCACAGTATGTTATCACAGAAATTGCAGAGAGATTTATCCCGCGCGCTCCGGTGGCAAGTGGAAGCTTCGATCTTCGACCTACTATTGCGAACAAAATTTTTTCTTTAGACAATATTATTAAGGATAAACAAATCTCAGCGTATCGGGACTACTTTGGGAATGAACCGGAACAGATCACCGGAAAAGGAGCTGTCGGGCGTCACATGACAAAATTCATAGCTTGGGGACAGGATATTTCCTTCAACAATGACATGCCTCAGCCGCCCGGCAATAGTGTGCCATCCGTAGATTTTGCCTATAAGTGTGGCTTTGATGGCGTCGAAATCGATGTTCAGATGTCAAGGGACAAAGAGCTTGTCCTCATGCATGATTTTACACTAGACCGCACTACAAAAAGCACCGGTCGGGTTGATGCTCTAACGCTTGAGGAACTTCAAAGCGTTGAGATCTTAGGGGAGTGGCTTGGGAAAACGCTATACGTCCGGTCGTTACGCGAAGCGCTATCAGAGAACGGCGATCGCGGCTACTTCATGCTTGATCTTCGGATTGTCAGTCATCGATCGATTGCTGCAGTGACAAGGGCCGTCAGCGACTCCGGCTTCAATCCGCAAAAATTGCTGATAATTGCTTATAGCCAGAAGGATGGAACCTGGCTCAGGAAAGATTTTCCTGACAGCATTATCGTTCTAAAGATTCCGGAAATTCCAAGTGATGGTGCCGCTGAGGTGATCAAAAGTGCGGAGGAGCTCGACGGCATACTTTTCAACTCCGCGAACGACCTAGTTTTGGCGAAAATGTACACTGAAGCGGCCCACCGCAATGGTCTTCTATCTTGCATATATCTTCATCATAGAGGGTTATCTAAGCAATCTCTGTGCGAGCTTGTGAAAATGGGGGCCGATTTTGTGACAACACAGAACCACCACTACTTTGACGATGCCCGTGAGGTGGCAGCAAGCCCTACGCTTGTTGGAGCAACGGAAGCAGATTCAACGAACTAACCGATCGACGCATGGAGAATTTGGGGTGGTCACGTCAAAACGCATCCGGCTTACTCGGTCACCCCATTGCAATTCGCTATGGGACTGAAATAAATGAACCTGGGGCCTGAACCGAACCGAAGTGTTGGCGTCTTTGTTGTTCTGACTCGGGGCAGCCGTTTATAGCTTGAAGGCGGCAGTGGCGGACCTGTTCCAGCTTTCCAACGTCAGGCTAGCGGTAATGCAGCCATTCAGGCAGGTTAGTCAGCCTGACTCCGCGCGTGAGCACGATTGAATGATCCCCGGTCGTCAGTCCGACTTTAGCCGAACATGCGGACTGGCAGAGGACGTAAGCCAAAGGAGGCGGCAAGACAAAGCGCCTTTTCGGTCTGTGGCGCTGGCGGCGGGACATGACAGAAGTCTGTTCACGCCAGAGCGCGTAGCGCACCGCCGCGAGCGCGTCGACGAAGGTGGGCTTTGTTTTGGCGTACCATGCAGCTTTGGTGGCCCGGGCACGCCCGCGGATCGGCAGCTGGCTGGCAAGCAGCGTGACAGTCCCAAACAGGGCGAGCAAGCAGGGTGTTGTACGGGCGATGGCCTTGTCCGACCACTGCCGCTGCGTCTCCACCCCGAGATGGGCGGGAGCCTCCTGGAAGGGTTTGCATCCGGCGTAGGCCGCCTTGCTCCGAGGTCTATCGACATCCAGCTTTTCGGTCTTCTGATGCCGCATCGGTGCCGGCGTCGATGCTGGAGATGCTCGGATGGACGATGCAACTTACGTCCGGCGCCGCTGCTGGACTCCTCAGGAGAAGCGCGCTGTCGTGACGGAGTCGCTGTCCGGCGGCAACGTGATCGCGACGGCCAAGCGCCACGGCATTCAGGTGCAGCAGATCTATCGCGGGCGCGAACGGCTGGAGGCGCTGCCCGTCCCCGACGCATTCCTGGCTGTGGCGGTCGCGTCGGATCCTGAGCCACCCAGTCCAACACCGGTGCTGGATGGCAGGAGCAGGGATCGGGATCCAGCACCGCGGCCGGAGCGGTCGCCCCGGGTGGAGATCGTCGTGCCCGCCGGCCGCCGGATCATCGTCGAAGGGGGCGTCGAGGTCGATGCGGTGCTTGCGTTGGCACGCGGCCTCGAGGCGATGCGATGATCCCAGTTCCGCTTGGGGTGAAGGTCTGGCTGGCCACCGGTCACACCGACATGAGGAAGGGGTTCGCTTCGCTGGCCCTGTTGGCGCAGGAGTTGCTGAAGCGCGATCCGCTCGGCGGCCACGCTTTCTGCTTCCGCGGGCGCCGGGGCGACCTCTTGAAGGTGATCTGGCATGACTGGCAGGCGGCCAGCCTCTACGTGCGGCGTTTGAAAAAAGGGCCGCTTCCTGTGGCCCTCGCCCGCCGACGGGGTCGTTGCGATTACGCCCGCACAGACGGGGTATCTGCTCTCGGGCATCGACTGGCGCAATCCGGTGGAGACCTGGCATCCGACGGCGATCGGATAGGCCTTTTTGCTTGCGTTTGCAGGAGGATGTGAATTCATCGCTGCTGTGAGCGCCGCCTCTCCCTTGCCGTCTTCGCCCTCGCTTCTCGCCGATTTGGTGGCGACGCATGCGATGATACTGGCAGAGCGCCAGGCCAGGATCGAGGCACAGACCACAGCTTCCCACGCCGTTCGCCGACGAGCTGAAGGCCAAGGCCGCGGCGTCGCCCACGAGGCCACGATCGCGCATCTGAAGCTGATGATCGAGAAGCTCAGGCGCGGGCTCTACGGCCAGCGATCGGAGCGCACGGCGCAGCTCATCGACCAGAAGGAACTCCAGCTCCGGGAGTTGGAGGCTAGGGCCAGCGAATACGAGGTCGCTGCGGAGACGGCTGCGCATCGGGCGTCGCTGCCTGCACGGGTGCGTGGTCGTCCCGGCCGCAAGCCGTTCCCGGAGCATCTCCCGCGCGAGCGGGTGGTGATCGCCGCGCCGTCCTCGTGCCCGTGCTGCGGCTCCATGAAGCTGTCGAAGCTGGGCGAAGACGTCACCGAGACCCTGGCGGTGATCCCGCGCTCCTGGAAGGTGATCCAAACAGTCCGGGAGAAGTTCAGCTGCCGCGCGTGCGAGGCCATCTCACAGCCGCCGGCGCCCTTCCATGTGACCCCGCGCGGCTTCGTCGGGCCGAACCTGCCGGCCATGGGGCTGTTCGAGAAGTTCAGGCAGCATCAACCGCTCAACCGTCAGAGCGAGCCCTACGGCCGCGAGGGTATCGACCTCTTGGTCTCGACGCTGGCCGACCAGGTCGGCGCGGCGACGGTCGTGCTGGCGCCCCTGCATGAGCGGATCGCTCGGCACGTGATGACGGCCAAGAGGCTGCACGCCGATGATACCACGGTGCCGATCCTGGCCAAGGGCCGGACCGACACGGGCCGGATCTGGACCTACGTGCGCGACGACAGGCCTTTCGGCGGAGCCGATCCGCCGGCGGCGCTCTACTTTGCCTCGCGCGACCGGCGGCAAGAGCATCCGGATGCGCACCTCGCGGCTTGGTCCGGCATCCTGCAGGCCGACGCCTATGGTGGATACAACGGGCTCTACGATCCCGCGCGTCCGGGCGGACGGGTCATACCGGCGCTGTGTTGGTCCCCTGCCCGTCGCGGCTACTTCGAACTCGACGACATCGCCGCGAGCGCACGGCGTGGCCGCGGCGCCCCGCCTGTGTCGCCGATCGCCTTGGAGGCGGTCGCGCGCATCGATCTCCTCTCTGTCATCGGGCGAGAGATCAACGGTCTAAGCGCCGACGCGCGTTGCCAGGGCCGACAGGAACGTAGCCGCCCGCTCGTTGAGGGTGTGGGCTATCGGTGACAAGGATGCAGTTCGCGGCTTTGCCGAAACCACTCACGCCGCCAAGTCCTGGCGGCAAAAGCGACGTGTCGCCGCCCGCATCGAGGCCACCCGCCTCGGCCTCAACATCCGCTACGTGGTCACGAACATCGCGACCGGCACGGCGGCATGGCTCTACACCGAACTCTACTGCGCCTGCTGCCAGGCCGAGATCCAGATCAAGCTGCACAAGGGCCAGCTCGCCTCCGACCGCACCTCCTACCGGCATCCGGCCGCCAACCAGATGCGGCTCGTCTTACACACCGCAGCCTACTGGCTGATGCTCATCGTGCGAGACGCTATTCCGGCGGCCCATGCCTCGCCAGGGCCGAGTTCTTGACGATCCGCATCCGGCTGCTCAAGCTCGGCGCTGGGATCCGCGAGACCGCCGCCAGCGTCCGCCTTGCCTTCGCCGCCGCCTGTCCCGAGGCCGACTTGCTACGCCACCTTGCGGCCGTGCTCGTCCCAGCCCCGGCTTGAATGGCGGGGCCGTGACGCTCCAACGAACCCGCTCCTATCCCTCAAACACCGACGCAACGTTCCCAATCCATACGCGTCACAGTGGACGCGCGATCCAGCACGCCGTCAGCCCAAAACACGGCGTCAGCTAAGCCTCAATGAATAAGCGAGGCTAAGGTGATTGACTCATGTTCGACGTGCGCCTTACCGGAAACGGCCGGCATTGACGTAGCCCGGTGAATACTCGGCGATCTTACCAGATGCCTCTAAATCCTCAAGTTGCGCAACAGCCGCCCGCGGATCGCGTATATCAGCTTGGCTCACTGCAGCGAAATCGAACCTCCACCATTGAAAGGCGCAAAGTTTCTCTACTGTTACGTCATCAAATCGCATCCGAATTACTTTCGCAGGATTACCTGCCACAACAGCATATGGAGGCACGTCACTTAAAACAACTGCACGCGCACCAACTACTGCACCATCGCCGATTGTTACCCCTCCACGGATAAAGGCTCCGTCAGCAATCCAAACGTCGTGCCCAACCGAAACGCATTTCACGGCTCCGCTAAACTCGAACTTTCTAGGCGAATTGGTTGAGCTCAGCAGACTATCCCATCCGTGCATCTGAGGAGCTTCAAAAACAGCAGAGGTGGAAAGCCAGTCTATTGCGTGTTCGTTTCCGCCCAACACCGCATGCGGGGCAATTGAGGTAAAGCGCCCGACTTTAGTCCACGCCATCAATCCGGGCCCATGAATCTTGGAAAATGCGCCGATATGGACAGGAAGATCGCTCCTGAACTGTTTTGTAAGTACAATAGGGGGTTCGACGCTCAGCTGACTTTGAAGCAATGGAAGTGACTGCCGCGCAACGTTGCACCCAGCCTTAGCCAGGAACTCTTCAAAAGAACGCATTTCCATCGTTGCCTCGCTGTTTTGGGTCGGAGGGATATCGCACATAGACTAAATCCCAACGGTTCACTCTAGTTTACGGATAGCGTCACTGGAGCGTATACAAGATCACGGACCATGGTGTCACGGCAATTGCTTAGTTCGATCCTCGTCACAAACAGCCGTATCGTGTCTGAGGCGGTGGTCTCAAAATTTCTTGACTCGCTTTTAGGATCAATCAGGCTCGGGTACATGTACCGGTATTTATCATTACAATTTCCATTGCCGGAACTTGGGCCGAGCTCTATAACTTGCTCCGGCCGAGACCACTGCAGCAAATCTCGCGAAGTAGACTTCATTAGATAAGCGCGCCCACTTGCGTGACGCGAGACATAGATTGCGATAATGAGACTCGATGGCTCATGTTTTAGCAGCGAACCTACCGCAGCTCCGAAAGGCCCAACCGGCGCACAGCTTGCGATCGGCCGATAACCATCCTCTGGGGTTACATATGGATTTGTATATATAACGTCGAAACTGCGGCCGTCGTAACCGCGCCAGCTACTAGAGTTAGCAATATCATCCGTTGAAAAAAGGCAGGCTCCGCTCGGTTGCCCTACATTGCCAGTATTGTATATGAATGTAAACCAACGTTCGCCTAATTTGATAATATTTGACGGTTCAAAATACCCCCGTGGTCGGCCCTGATGCTTGTCTTGAGTAAAAGATGGAGCGGCAATGACGATTGGCGGTATTGGCAAAACGAACGTCGCGCCCCCATTTTCCGAGCGAGCAGCAACCACACCGTTGTACCAGCATTCGCTGTATTTGAGGTAAGAACAAGCGCCTACGTGGCGATGCCCCTGAAATTCGTTATGGGCAAGCCCGAATATGTTTTTTCCGTCCTTTGTCCAAACTGCGGCTAGCCATGTTTTATCGCTGAATGCAGCTGGATCGCCTGACCCACGAGCCACAAGCGCGAGCTCGCAATTTTTGGAAAGGTGGTCCACGTCACGCCCAAGCATCAGCCGAACATTATAATGGCTTGCAATCGCAATTGTTCTGCCGACTGAGTCGCGGTAAGCACGCAGCGGCTGATCTGGTATGTCATCTGCGCCGCAGTGCGCGTGCCGGCCTGCCGCTACCTCAGTGAAGGCTCCGACGTCCAGATGAATGTCTGCCGCGCTCGCTTTTGAAAGACTCGACACGAAGGCTACGCAAAAAGCAATAGCAGCTAGATTTCTCGGTTGAAACATGCTGGAATCTGCCATGGAGTGGGTGCACACAACGACGAACGCGCACCGAGGCTATGGTATTAGCAACGGATAGGGCCTGCGTCTAAGCGGCGGCTACAGAAAAGTTGGCTAGGTTTAAGTAGGTGCAATAGATATATGACGGTAGTGTTAACATATGGAACTTACGACCTATTCCATGTAGGGCATTTAAACCTGTTGCGACGGCTCAAGCAGATGGGCGATAAATTAGTAGTAGGAGTTTCTACGGACGAGTTTAATCTGCGCAAAGGGAAAAAATCTATCATAAATTTCGAAGATCGGAGCGCGATTGTTGCTTCAATAAAATATGTAGATTTGGTGATTCCCGAGGAGGATTGGGCGCAAAAGCGAAGCGATATCGTAAAGCACGGTGTACATAAGTTCGTGATGGGAGATGACTGGACCGGAAAATTCGATGATCTTGGTGATCTTTGCGAGGTCGCCTATCTGGATCGAACCCAGGGCGTTTCGTCGTCGGAGATCAAGCAAGCCTTGGCTGTTTTCTCTAGAGAAAGACTGGACGAGCTTGTTAAAGCAATCAATACTGTCGGAGCCATTGCAAAGACTTTAAACACTTAGAGGGGAAATAGTGTATAATTTCTTTCCGTCGCAAGGCTTTTTTGGCTCAGCAGACTTCAACGGACTCGAAATCAGGGTCGACCAGGAGATAGAAGGTATCACACTTAGGCTGGGCACCGACGCGGCGGAAATCCTAAATCTTTCGGCTCTCCGAATTTTTGATGCTGATGGTTCGTTGCTTGAACCTGCTGCTGTAATCGCCAGTCAGAGTTCTGCTATCGACGAACGGTTCGTTGCTTCAGGATTGCTAACCGGAGCAGGAGTGCACACCAGGCGAGAGATGGGAGCCTGGTGGCAAGCTGAGCTCAAGCCAATCCATGTGTCTCGGATTCTTTTGCTGAACAGGCCTGACGAGTGGGGAGTAAGATCAAGTTCTCTCTGTGTTCATCTGAGGGCGCAGGGCATCAACAAGTGTGCGTACGATCCACATAGCGTAAACAGGCTTGCCGAAACCTTCAATACATTTTACAGAACCTGCGGCGTTGCTTACTCATCCAATACATATGACTTGGCTTTTTGCAGAGAAAACTGGTTCCGACAAATCAAAGCCGCCCTAGTGGATAAAGCTCAACGCGGGGAGATGATCAGTCGCGGCGATGCACTAACGCTTTCCCAGCTGTTAGTCCCTCAGTCGGTCGATCGTCTCGACTCCAGGTTTCTGGGGTCATTACTATACCTCAGCGCGCTGAATTACAGGATTCCGGCGGAGACACTATCGAATTATAGTCGGTATTTAAATTCGCCAGATGCTATATTGGGCTTTGAGCGCGAGTTAAACGACACTGCTTCTATTGCAGGCTCAAGCAAGCGATTCTGTGTTACCAAGCATGGGATCATGGAGGCATTGTTAGTCCAAAAAGCCGACGAATTTATCGATCTTTCGAGAGACGTTCTCTCTGTTCTTGAAGCGGCTGGGTTTAGCGTATGCATCTGCTACGGCACCCTCCTTGGTGCCGTCCGTAACAATGATTTTCTGCCGCACGATGATGATGTTGACCTGCTTGTGATATTAGATGCTGAGAATGAGGTCGAAGAAAAATCGATTGAAAGCACAATTTATGGTGTGTTGCAGAACGCGGGTTTCAGCACGCATCGTTCATCATCACATCGCAATTTTCACGTCCAGCGGGGCGGTATAGCTTTGGATGTATTTCCGGCTTGGAGAAAGGATGGGCAGATTCGCTTATATATGGAGCGGATGAAAATAAGAACGTTGAGCGATGACATCATCACACCACTTTCAACAATTTCTCTCCATGGAGTTTCGTTGCCAGCTCCTAATCGCCCTTCGGCTTTTCTAGATGAGCGATATGGGCCTAATTGGAAAGTACCAGATCGTTTTCATGAGTGGCCTTGGCCGCTGAAATAGCTATGATGAACACTTCGCTGCAGCAGGTTGGTGACTAGTTCACTGCCACCGACAATACGCACAGCAACCGGTTCGTTTCTCTTGCGTTCGTAGGCAGTTAGTGGATGTTCACGTGGTGGTTTCGGCAGTGTCTGTGCACTAGACGTTTGCGGCATCTGGCATTATTTTGGCCGTCCCGTCGGAAGTGCTCGGGTGGGCCATCCTTGGGGGTGAAAAGGCAGCTAATCTGGCTGATTTGATAAACCTGAGATTGCTGAGACTCAGAATAGATTCCTGTTTCTGTCGCGAGCTTAGCTGAGTATATTATTCTGCCGAAGTAGTGTTGATCAGAGTTGTAACTTATCTTGCAGAAGCGTCTGTTGGTGGTGGGGATGACGTCGGCAGGTTTTGTCTAGACGAAGGGCTGTGGGTCGGCGTTCGTCTGCCGATGTAAACGTGGACCGCAGTTTCAAGGTTGGTGGTCTTTTGGAAGGCGCTGCGCTGTAGGCGCCAACGGATCAGCATTGCAAACCAGCCCTCGACGAGGTTGAGTCCCGACGCGGACGTCGACGTGACGTTAAGGTGCGAGCGCGAACGCTTCACGAGCCAGTGTGCACGTCGAGATCGTCCGGTACGGCGGCTTCGATATGATCTAGGGAGAGGCGGAACTCAACCGAACAATGGCGGCGTATGCAGCGGTCGATCGCCGTCCCAGCCTAGATGTCGAGGGCGGCGAACAGGTCAGTTGTGCCCTGGCGACGAGCGGACACCTCGAGGTACCCGTTCCTTGCGAGGCGGCCACATGATTCCCATGCTGGGTCAGTGTGCCAACCTCGCCCACAACTTCAAGCGCTTCCTCTGGATCAAAGCCCTGCCGGTCGGGGCCTGCGGGGGCTTGAGCGGGAAACTCTCGGCTCCCACGACATCCGATAATCGCAGTCTATGGATGAAGATTTCGATCGCTGTAGCGCTGCTCTGACCGCGTGCGTGGTCGTGGCGCAGCCGTGAAGAACCTGTCCCATAACGCTTCCCAGTATGCGGCGGCCTCAGCTAAACTGATGCCACCACACCACGGGACTGCATAAAATCCGTCAGCGCCCCCCGTCCCGCGAATTGCGCCCAAGTCAACCGCAGAACTCCACGGTCCGGCGATTTGACCTCGTTACGTCAATACTCTCCAAAATCTGTGGTGGCATGAAAGATTTTTTGGTATAATGCAACGCATGGTCGACACTCAGGCGCTTCCGTCCATTCAATCGGGATTTCGAACGCCTAGCGGCGCCAAGCTCAGCAAAGCCATCACGGATGGTTTCGGCTCTGTACTGATTGAAGTTGAGCATACGCAAAACCAAGTCTGCAGTATTGTTGGACTCACTGCGCAGCCGTATTTCAGACTGGATACGGTCTCGCGACTCGAGCCGCAGAAGCTAGCATCCTCATTTTTCATAAGCCGGGCTCCTCCTCCGGCGGCTGAGCATAGCAACAACTTTGTATGGGCAATTGAGAGCGCTCGTAATGCCAGCGAGCGGCTGCTAGTCGTTCCAACGATCCTGGAAAAGGCGGGTTTCGACACTGCGTTCACCGAGCTGTTTCGGAAAGCAGTTGAGGCAAATTTAAGCCTTGCTGCTGATTTGGTGCGTGCTGATAAGATGGGCGGCCTGCTTAGGCGGTCGCTTGGGTACGGGAAAAGTGCGGGCTCACAGGCCCTGCGTGGCGCTCGCTCCGTCGCTCTCGTGGTCTGCTGCCGTGGCAGCGATTCCTTCAGTCTTGGGAGTTGGGTCACAGCAAAATCGATACGCTATACGCTCGGGGGTGTGGCAAGCCTCTGGGATTTATCAGCGGAAGGCCGCTTGGCAGAGGACATTCCTACCCAGCTCTTCGACCAAACGAAAAGTTTCACCTCGATCTACGATGCGAAATACTTTATGGATGAGCATGAGTTTGTTTTATTTTTGCCTCCTGGTGTTGTTATATCGTATCCGCTAAACAATATGCTAGCTGAAGTTCTCAATTACACTGAGATGGGCAAGATCGTTCAGTTGCGTACCAACGGTGAATCTCGCCGCTTAGACATATTAACGGCTCTAGATGCTCCGCTCACGCGCCCTCGAGACTTCCAGATCACTGGGTTCTACCCTGTCCTTGTTCGTACCAGGGACATTTGTGCGGTACTATCGGGCTACCGTTGCTATGATTCCACGCTTGTGATGCTGTTCGATCTTCTACGTGAATTCCCAGTTTTAGAAGTGGTGGTTGGCGAAGAGGATGGCCTCGTGCAAACAGCACCGCCGCCTGTCCACTCTCACCCGCTACAAATGATCCGTTCTATAAGAAATTGTCTTGAAGCGACCATTCCTTCACATGGGCAACAGCCATGACGGAAGCCCTTCGCGTGGCTATTCTGGCGCATTCACATCCGGCTATTAAAAAGGGCGGAGGAGAGATCGTTGCCCACCGATCCTACGTACACCTGCGGCAACTCTGTGATTACGCTAGCTTGTTTGCCGTTGCGCCACGAGAGGTTCCGGGATCAAGTTCCCTTTTTGCTAGCGATGAGCAGATCGTAAAATACGCAGAAGCCGAATATCTGCTGAGCGGAAGCGGATATGATAACTTTCTCGGAACAACGAGCGATTGGAAAACTCTTGACTGTATCGCTGACATCTGTGAAGATGCCGGAATTAACGTCTTTCATTTCCATCATTTCTTTCGCCTCGGGGTGAATTCCGCTTCTTACCTTCGCGGCCGCTTCCCACAAGCCGCATTTGTACTGACGCTACACGAATATCTGTCAGTCTGCTACATGCATGGCCAGATGCTGAAACGGAACTCTCGCCTTCTCTGCGAACGCGCATCACCCGTTGACTGTCACCTCTGCTTTCCTGAGCATACGAAAGAGGAATTCCGATTTCGCGCTACTTTGTTCGCGCAGAACTTCCGTAGCTTCGACGTAATCACATCTCCCAGCGAGTTTCTGGCGCGGAGACATGAAGAGGCGGGCCTGACACCGGCGATACGCGTCGTACGAAACGGAACGTCTGGCCTTATAATTTCGAACCCTGAAAAGAAAGCACTACCGGACGTTCGAAAGAAATTCGCCTTCTTCGGACAAGCTACCCCTTTCAAAGGACTTGATATCTATTTGAATGCCGCTGTCGCGCTACTGGAAAAACATGGAGCCGTTGCAACGTTCGCCGTGTTTGGGTGTGATGTAGCCACAATAAAAGCAATGCCGGAATGCCGCGACTTAGTTCGTCCCCTCAGAAAATGGGCATCTCAAGTTCATCTCCGCGGCGCCTACGACCCTCGCACAGTGCTGGATCACATGCAGGCGTCGGGATGGATTGTAGTTCCTTCTGTATGGTGGGAGAACTCTCCGCTCGTCATTCAGGAAGCTTTTCTAGCTGGTCGCCCCGTCATCTGCTCTGGTATCGGTGGCATGAGGGAGGCAGTGACGGATCAACACGACGGGCTTCACTTCAGTCCAAACGATTGGGGAGATCTCGCAGAAAAGTTTGAGAACTGTATTTTTGAAGAAGCCCTTTGGTCAAGACTTCAGCAGGGCGTGCGGTCACCGAACAACGTTGAAAATATGAACGATGAATTTGTGCGAATCTATAAAGAGATTTTAAAAGGCAACAACAATCCAACAATGCCATAAAGCCTACATATTGATATGTGCTGCCGTCTGAACAGACTGGACCCGCACAAGCTGCGCTTCTAATGCGCGCACGAAAGACACTGACGGTTGCGTATCGGCGACTGGGCGAAGCGGTCGCAGGCATACTATTATAAGTTGAGGGCCATCTGCTCTTGCGTGGCCTTGCTCATCCACCGCCTCAGCCGTGATCCGCCGACGAACCCGCTCCCGTCCTTCCAGCGCTTACCGAACAATCCGGATCCACACGCGTCACGACAGACGCGCGATCCCGCTCACCATCAGCTCAAAACACGCTATCGGCCACCCAGCGCATGCTTGACGAACGACCCGGCCCGCGCTTGTCCCGGGGGTCTGGCGGATTGGCTCCGCCCGCTCCTCCGCGATAATGGGGCGACGACCATACATCGAAACCAAATCAGCCGGAGCGTCGATTGCGCTACGTACATCGTGCTGATGCGGCGCGGCGCAAGCTGGATAACATCCGCGACGTCATTGTGCCCGGCAAGATCACTCGGCTGACGCCGCCGGGCGCAAGCTCAATCCGGTTGGACGGCAGGTCCCTACGCGCGGGACCAGGCAATGGCAGCTCGTGCTTTCCCGACGACATCCAGGCCCTCGCTCGAGCCGCACAAGAAGCCTCACCGAAGTTACGGCCTTCGCCCAATTAGAAGATACGGCGAAATCATGCTCCTCCAGGAATCAATCCAAGCTCATGAGGTGGCAGCAGACGGCTCCTAATCCGGCTGTTGGTAGCAGATACATGCACGACCGTGATCATCGGTCATGAAACGCACTCCTAACTGCTCTAGAACAGATCTTAGCTTTTCGGCAGTGTCGAGGCGAATGCCGCCCTGCTCGGTCTCGAAGCGGTTGACCGTATACGGAGAAACTCTGGCCAAACCAGCCACCTCGCGGACTCCCAACTTCACCGCCGCTCTTGCCATTCTCAATTGCGCTGGCGTCATCCAATACTCCGTACCAAAAAAACCGCACAGGGTATTGACCGGATGCCGCTCCCTGTCTTAAGTAACTAGCACAGGGTGTAGCTTTCTCAAAATGGTGCGCCAGATGTCCTACTACCGTTCCATCTCGTGGTCCGCCGCTGTGCGAGAACTCCGCTTTGATCGCATGCAGATCACTTCCGATGAGCGACGGAAGCTTCTTCGCCGTGAAACCTTCATCAAGATAGCTGTCGGACGCGCCCGCCTCGGGATACGTACCTCACCCCTCGTTGTGATGGGGCGCTATGATCGACGTGCCATCATGTACACAGCCCTTGCGACCGCAAGGGCTCGCCAAGCCGTCACGGGTGACCCTTGGAGGCTTTGCCTTTCCGATGCTCTGAAAGGAACCTGGCTGGTTGCCAAGGGTGTACGCCTCTCGGCCATGCCTCACCAGCAGAAGGTGCCTCCGTGGATTTCGAAGCCCCTGCAGCGATCAGTAGGAACAACGCAGATTAGCAAAACTCCTTACCGGCGCCCCGTTTCACACGAAGCATTGCCAAGCCAAGCGCTGTGCAGCCTGCCGCGTCGAACTCACCGGAACCCAACGCCGGCGCCCCTAAGTGCTCCCGTGAGTACACCGCCCGTTTCGTGCTGAGACGAAGGCTCATCGACCTACTTGGGTACGAGGCTCCAGTCGGCCCCCAATCCATTTAACCGTAGAGGCACACCATGCGCGAAGAACGATCGTGGGAGCGCGCGGCTGACCCGTCGTGCCCGACCGTTGCAACACTGGGTCTCTCTGTAAGGCTTGTCTCCTTGGAGCAAGACACTGAGCTCCGCTCCCTAATCGAGCGCTACGAGCAACTGCTCCGCGAGTGGGAGCACCTCAGTGATGAGGCGCTGACCCTGCTCTCAAACCGACCCCCCCGGTAAGTCGAGCACCGCAATGCCCTTCATCACCCCCGAGGACGTCAGCACCACCCGGCGTGCCTCCTTGTCACCCCGCCGCCGTCTGCAGGCTTGGGAGCGAACCAGCGGCACCTGCGTCGTCTGCAATCAGCGGATTGATGGCGTGCGCGAGCGCTGGATTGTCGAGCACATTCGCGCCCTCGAACTCGGGGGCGCTGACACCCTCGACAATATGGGCCCAGCCCATGAGTCGTGTGGCCGAACAAAGACCCGAGATGATCACGCCCGGACGGCACAAGCCAAGCGGCAGAAAGTTCGCCATCTCGGCGCAGCCATTACCGCACGTCCCCTTCCCGGCTCGCGTGCCACAGCCCTCAAGCGCAAGATCAACGGGATGGTAGTGCCCCGAGCCGATAGCACGCGGGAAGCATGCGCGGCACCGCGGGGCGCGGCCATCCTCGACCCTGCGCCTGCGGAATCTGAAACCGACAGCACACAGCACGGGCCCGGTCAGTTGAGCCTGCAACAGCGTGCACGAACAAACTGCGACGGCATACGGGTCAGGCCTGAGGCCGCCACCTCGGGCGCACAGGGGACTATGCCGGAGCAAACTTGCGCCCAACCCCCATCTGCGCTCGAGGATGCGATTGCCCTCCCGCACGACCTTGCGGCCATTTTTGGTTGCCGCCCTCCCCTGCCCGATGAAGCACCCGAGGCCTATCACAGTCTGCAGCGTGTCATCCTGAGCGAGTTGAAACCAGCAGACTTCATCGAGGCCATCTGGGCGAACGAGATTGTGGATCTCACCTGGGAGGCCTTACACCTCCGCCAAGCGCGGACGCAGATCCTCGTCCAAGCCCGACTGGCAGCGGTCCAGCACCTTATTAAGCCGGTCGTCGAGATCCATCGGCAACGCGGGGTGGAAAGCTCCGGCGGAAGCAGTACCAGCTGCCTCGCACTGGGCTGGATCAGCGGCGCGGAGCACGAGCAGGCCCAAGTCAACCAACTCCTACAAGAGCGCGGTCTCACATCGCTCGCCATATCGGCGAAAGCGCTCCAGTTGACCCTATGCGACATCGAACGCGTCGACCTGATGATCACCTCGGCTCACCAGCGTCGGGACGGACTCCTTCGCGAGATGGTGCGCAAGCGGGCAGACGCCGCGCTGCACCGACGAGGGACTCTAGCCTGAGCCTGGACAGGCTCAAGCGATCACTGGGTGCTCCCTCCATTTTTTGATATCGTGATAACGCGATACGGAGATTGAAAATGGCGCAGCTTATTGTTCGCAACTTGGACGGTAGCGCGAAGGCTGGCTTGCGCGGCCGAGCAGAGCGACACGGCCGAAGTGTGGAAGCTGAAGTTCGGGAACTATCACAAGCCGCAGCTGCAGACAGTGGTGAGACGCAGGGTCCGCTTGGCGGCCGCATCACAGCGCGCTTTGCTCGCGTTGGCCTCCAAGAGGAGATCCGCGAGCAGCGGGGCACACTGGCTCTACCGGCGACATTCGAGTAATTGTTCTCGATACAAACGTCCTGTCAGCCCTAATGCGCACTGAGCCGAATCGTGCCGTCCTTGCCTAGCTCGACCAACAGCCCCCCGAGTCGATTTGGCTGACATCCATCACGGTGTGCAAAGTCAAGTTCGACCTCGAGCTTATGCCCCAGGACGCCGTCGATCGCAGCTCGAAGGAGCATTCGAGCAAATGATGCAGGACGATTTCGCCAATCGAGTCCTACCATTCAACCACTCGGCGGGAGAGCAGGCCGCTTCAGGCTACGAACGACGGGCAGGGGCGGCACCGGCGATGAGCGCCTTGCAGCAGAGAGCAACCAGCAACGGCTGCGCTTTATGGGCCGTGCAGAGCTTGGTCGTCGCCTAACTCGCGGGCAGCCTCAAACATCTCAGACACCCGTAACGCTGAAAGGTCTGCTCGTAGACCGTCGCCCCTCCACAGGCTTCAGAAGCTCCCACCCTCGCTTGAGTTGCGTCTCCCTTAGGTTTGAACCAGAGGAGAGAACAGGACCGGAACAGAACCTTCGGACCTGAGACAGGAGCTGCCCTGTGGCGAAGAAATCAAGCTCACATTCGTTAGCGGTGAGCGAGCTGCGTTCAGGCTCGACGAGCCTTCTTCCCCCATCCCACGTCATCTTGAAGGGCGAGGACGGGGAGCAGTACGCCCGAATCCTCGACCAGGTCACGCGCAGCGTCAGCCCAACTGACATCATCGAGGAGTTCTGGGTCCGGGACGTCACCGACCTCCTCTGGGAGGTGCTACGGCTTCGGCGCCTCAAGGGTAGCCTACTGCAGGCCGCAACACGTCAAGGACTTATCACAGTGCTTGAGCCACTCGCCGACTATATAAAAGCTCGCCTCTTAGCGGATGGATGGTTCTGCGGAGACCAACAGGCGAAGCAGGAGACGGACGAACTCCTGAATGAGGCGGGCCTCTCGTTCGATGTCGTCCTGGCAGAGGGTCTTGCCGCGAAACTCAGCGACATCGAAAGAATCGACCGCATGATCGCAGGCGCTGAAGCCCGCCGAAACGCAGTCGTGCGCGAGATCAGCCGCCACCGCGACGCTGTAGCGGCCAGGTTGGCCCGCGCCAGCGAGACGATTGAGGAAGCCGAGTTCGCGGAAGTCAGTTCCAACAATCACCACGCAGCTGGCCCTCATGATCAGCAGCCGTAAGGAGCAGGCCAACCGCTCCAATGCCAAGCGCAGCACGGGTCCCCGGACAGCCGAAGGCAAGGCTCGAGCATCGCGCAATGCGCTGGGGCATGGGCTCGCCATTCCTGTAACGGCAAACCCGGCGTTGCAAGCGGAGGTCCACCAGCTTGCGCGGGCCATTCTTCTGAGCTGTGGTCCAGGTGGCAACCTGGAGGTGGCCACCCGGGTGGCTGAAGCCCAGGTTGACCTGAACCGCGTCCGTTGTGCTCGCAGCCAGCTCATTAGCCGCGCTCTGCAAGAGAATCCTGCCACTGGCAACTGGCAGCTTGCGCTCAGTGGGAAGCTCAACGACGCCGCCCTACGCAAGTTGCTTGCTGACCGAAGCACCCGTGTGCAAGTCATCCGTGAATTGGCGAAAACTCATGGGTTCGATCTGCTGACCGAATCTTCTGAAGAGCGTGAGGCGCGCAGATTGGACGACATCGCAAAAGAATTGAAAGCGCTTGAGCGATACGAGAGCCGAGCCTTGTCCCGACGGAAATTCGCCATCCGGGCCTTTGATGCCGCTTCGTCCCAGCCAGCGGAGACATCCGCCGTTGAGTTCGAGTCCGCGACCGTCCGCAATCGGTCGTAGGCAAGTTGGGCCTCCCCAAGGTTGCTGGGTTCGGCACGCTGGCGCGCAGCAGGCCAGCGCGGCTTCTGACGGCGTGTCCAACCACTGGAAAGAGTGCGGCAGACACCAACTCGCGACGTGGTGGCTCGTGCCTCACGGGTGCAGCAGCGGAGACACGGAGGCGTGAGAGCTCGTCTTCGACGGACCAGGAATGACAGATCCACCCGCGCCCAGTCGATAACCAGAACCGGGAGCACAATGGGCGATCGTGGTAAGGCTCGTCCTTCGAGCAGGGGGCGTTGTCACACGAACCGGCCAGGGTCACACTCAGTAATCCTGAATGGGAGGGGCCCAGCAAGGGAAGGATCCACGATGTCTCCTTTTTCCGCCAAATCGAAGGGAGCCAGTGAGGATGAGGCCGACCCTTTCTCAGATGAGGCTGTTCGAGGACAGGCCTTCCGCAATGTTCGCCCGGCTCAGGTTCCCTTTGAGGAGCAACCAGGACTGTCGGTGCCTGAGCCGGAGAACCCAGATTCCCTCGCCTCCCCATCGGAAGAGGAAAAACCTTGTCGGAGCTCGACCGACGATCAAGCCGATGAGCTGCTGTCGGACGACGCGTACTGGCGTGCAGCATACCGGGACCGCGATGACGAGTTAGATTCCTATGCGCGCCCGTCGACACCGCTCGCGCACGATCAGGACGACCACATTATCTTGGGTTTCGAGAGGCAGGATGCGAGTTCCGCTCAGGTCAGCGAGAACGCGCGTGAGGGTGGCACTATCCCTGACCACGACGATCGTGGCGCAGGGTCTTGGGGCATCACCCAAGCGCCAAGAGCACCCTTAAGGCATTCCAGTCAGGTTTCGCGCACGGCAACGGGCCTCAACTCACCCGCGTTCAACGGCAAGGCGAGAAGGCCCCGGCATGAGGCCATCCGCGAGCCCACAGACGCGAGCTTCGCCGACAAAGATTTTGAGACTGCGGCGTACCGGAACGCAGACGAAGACGCTCTCGCGGGGGGCTCAACGTCATCCATCAACGAGCAGGATCGCTTCGTCGACCGCCCAATCCTAAACACGCCCTCCCCGCTCCCCCGGACTGCCTCCGAAGCGAAAGAGCGCGTCCCCGATAAGAACCGCCGCCTTACAGAGGATCGGGACATCAGGACTGGAGGAACCCAGCCTGTGCCACATCCCAGAGGGCAGATTGCTACGCCATCTGACGTCAGTACCCCATCGCTGCCGCCTGCAGCCAGAGGAACCCTTGCCCCTGGTGTGGTCAGTCAAAGCGGTACGGTCCGTCACGATGAAGCTCCCCAACCGACGCTCCTCTCGGATCCTCACCTCGCACTGCAGTTCCGCGCAGAGCACCCTGTTGCCCCTTTCCAAGAGTCAGAAGGTGTAATCGCAACGCCATTCCCCAACCTGCTGGCTGAGGTCCGCGCTCCGAGCCTTCGAGAGCAAAGGCGGGAATCCGTTTCGCTCAATCCACCTGAAGCGAGCAACGCTGCTAAGGCGGGAGAGCCGTTTGAAACCCAGCCCGGACCTTCAGCCCCTGCAGTCCTCAGTGCCCTTTCCCAAGAGTCTGAAGGGGGAACCGCAACGCCGCTCCCTGACCTATCACCCGAAGTCCCCGCTCCGAGTCCTCGAGAGCAAAAGCTAGAATCCGTTTCGCTTGATCCACCCAAAGCGGGCAATGCTGCTAAGGCAGAAAAGCCGTTTGAAACCCAACGTGGACCTTCCGCTCCCTCAGTCCTCACTGCACCAGAAAACTTCATTGCAGAAAGTTTCTGGCGCAAAAGCAAACGCAAGTTCCGGAAGCGAATATATCAAAGGATATTCGCGGTCGCTGTTGCGGCTATCCTTGCGGGTGCGACGTGGGCACTAATGAACGGCACCGTGCCTGGGCTCGGTGGCAATCGGCAGTTCAGCAATCCGGGAAACACGCGCACCACCAGAAGCGATTCACTTGATCCTGCTGAGCCCGCAGGCTCGTCGGCTTACGTCCAGCAGTCCCCACGGGAGGGGGATGCAACGCAACAAAATGAGGCGACCAAGCCGGACGTGTCTGAGAGTTTGCCAACGCACGAGCCGTCCTTAGAGGCCAGGCCGAGGGTGACGTCGGAGCCTGAGAACTCCTCTCTCCCCAGCAGGGATACGACGACCGCGGCATCATCCCAGGATCCCGCAAAGCCTGACGATCGCCCGATCCCTGCGCTCGCACTCACGCCGATGTTAGGAACCCCTGGTTCAAGCACACTACCTGCACAGACTCCAAACACCCCGCAGCTTGCAGACCCAGCAGACCCCAACCGCCCACGCGCGCTGACGTCAGAACCACTCACTCCACCAGGGTCGTCGAATGGAGCTGTGGAGTCGGAGTCCAACAACCGCAATATGACGGTCGCCCTCTCTCCCGCCGCTACGGCAGATGTCACGCCCGAAGCGAGCACTCGCAGCTCCGATGCGCCCTCCACCAACCGTAGGACACGTCGTTCGGCCAAGCTTGACGCTTCCAATGTGCAGGCAGAGCGGCTCCTCGCGTCCGGGCAAATCGTTGCAGCACGTCTCGTCTTTCAGACCGCTGCCGCCGAAGGGGACCCGCGCGGCGCACGCGGCATCGCACGAACTTACGACGAGCGAGTCATCAACAAATTCCCGGCGTCCGGCGTCACGCCAGATCGTGAGCAGTCGGAGCTTTGGTACAGGGTTGCCAATAGACTCGAGGCGCGGCAGCGGAATCGCACAACCACCAGATCGGATGATAAGCGGTAAGGTCTAGTCTTCCTAGCAGTTGCGTGTAACGGCGCCCGCTTCGTGGCCCCCTGCTGAAGGCCGACCATGGTGTCTGCGCCGCGCTCAGAGTTGGACATTGCAGCGCAAATCGCAGAGCGGCAGAACGTGCAATCAGGTGACAGCAAAAATCACAGAAGCGTTCGCAAAAAACCACAGAAAATGGAACGATATCCATGCTACAAACCAGCGACAAAGTGATAGCAAATCGTAAGCCACGTCATCAATTTATGCACATGGTACACTATAATGAATCATTCTAATGTGATTTAACACATACTTTGAGTAATATTCTGCTTCTCAGCATTGTTGATGCAGCTTAATCCGACGCTATTATTATAAATCCGAATTCATTGAACATTTTCTCTGGCGCGCGATGGCATTCATATCAGCGTCATAGGCGCGCCACTCGAATAAATCATGCGACTGCACCGTCGGTGAACCTTCGTCGAAGAGCGGCCAAGCGATTTCGCAGAACGAACCCAACACAGCACGCGAGATCAGTAGGGGTACGCACCGATTGCCAATGAGATATAGGTCAGGAGGGCTCGCGCGGCGTAATCGGACCCTCACGAGAGGTGGGAGCACCGTTGCGGCGCCACGTTGAACAGGCAATAGTTCCATCTTGTCTGAGTGGCTGGCTAGGCGGTCACCAAGTTGGTAAACGCCACTACGAACTGCATCTAGCACGGTCCCTTCCGAGGGACGCTTGGCGTCCTGAACTCAGATGAAAAGATTGGAAGGCTTGTAGTGCGCATTGCCATGGTTGGGTCAGGGTATGTGGGGCTGGTGTCGGGCACCTGCTTTGCCGATTTCGGCCATAGCGTAGTCTGCATCGACAAGGATCCGGCCAAAATCGACGCGCTGAACGCGGGCCGCATCCCCATCTTCGAGCCCGGCCTCGAGACGCTGGTGGCCGACAATGTCCGCCAGGGCCGGCTCACCTTCACCACCGAGTTCAAGGACGCAGTCGCTCAGGCCGACGCCGTCTTCATTGCCGTCGGTACGCCCTCACGCCGCGGCGACGGCTTTGCCGATCTTAGCTACGTCTACGCCGCGGCCCGCGAGATCGCCCAGAGCTTGTCCGGGTACACGGTGGTGGTGACCAAATCGACCGTGCCGGTCGGCACCGGCGACGAGGTCGAGCGCATTCTGCGAGAGACCGCGTCGGACGCCGAGGTGGCGGTGGTCTCCAACCCCGAGTTCCTGCGCGAAGGCGCAGCGATCGCCGACTTCAAGCGGCCCGATCGTATCGTGATCGGCGCCGAGGACGAACGCGCGGCCGAGGTGATGCGCGAGGTTTATCGTCCGCTCTATCTCAACGCCGCTCCGATCCTGGTGACCGGCCGGCGCACGGCGGAGCTGACGAAGTACGCCGCCAACGCGTTTCTGGCCACCAAGATCACCTTTATCAACGAGATTGCCGACCTCTGCGAGCAGGTGGGCGCTAACGTGCAAGAGGTCGCCCGCGGCATCGGTCTCGACAACCGCATTGGCTCCAAGTTCCTGCATGCCGGCCCCGGCTACGGCGGCTCATGCTTTCCCAAGGATACGCTGGCCCTGGTCAAGACGGCCCAGGATGCCGGTACTCCGGTGCGCCTGGTCGAGACCGTGGTGGCGGTCAACGATCAGAGGAAGCGTGCCATGGCCCGCAAGGTGATCCAGGCCTGCGGCGGCTCGGTCCGGGGCAAGACCATCGCAATCCTGGGCCTGACGTTCAAACCCAACACCGACGACATGCGGGACGCGCCCGCCCTGTCGATCATCACGGGCCTTCAGGACGGCGGAGCCACGATCCGAGCCTACGACCCCGAGGGCATGGCGGCGGCGCGCCCACTCCTGTCCGACGTCACCTACGCCAGCGACGCCTATGATTGCGCGCAGGGTGCCGACGCCTTGGTCGTCGTGACGGAATGGAACGCTTTCCGAGCGCTGGATTTCAGCCGCCTGCGCGATGCCATGCGCGCGCCAGTGTTGATCGACTTGCGCAACGTTTACTCACAGGAGGTGGTCAAGCGACACGGATTTAAATACGTCAGCATCGGCCGTAAGCCGTGAGGCCGCATCAAGGCAATGGCGACGAGCTTGGCAGTTGGCGTCATCGTTGGGCGGTAGTGGTATAGCGGAAGGAAGCAAATGCATTTCCTCGTGACGGGCTCCGCTGGCTTCATCGGCTATCACCTCAGCCACCGTCTCTTGGCTGAAGGCCACACCGTCACGGGCTTTGACGCGCTCTCTGATTATTACGATGTCGGCTTGAAGCGTGCGCGCCACAACGATCTAGCCCGGAATGCCAGCTTTGAGGCAGTGGAAGGCCGGCTGGAAACGCCAGGCCTGTTACTGCATCTCCTGGACTGCGTGAAGCCGGACGTCATCTTCCACCTCGCTGCGCAGGCCGGAGTCCGATACAGTTTGGAAAATCCGCAAGCCTACGCGGACGCGAACCTCATTGGCAGCTTCAATCTATTGGAGGCCGTGCGCGCGCATCCCGTGCGCCACTTGCTCCTGGCCTCCACCAGTTCAGCTTACGGCGGCAACACGCAGCTCCCTTTCCGGGAAACAGACAGGGCAGTCACGCCTCTTACTCTCTACGCCGCCACAAAGCTCGCGATGGAGGCGATGGCCCATTCCTATAGCCATCTCTTCAGCATTCCCACAACGGCGTTCCGCTTCTTTACGGTCTACGGGCCTTGGGGGCGCCCCGATATGGCGCTGTTTCTCTTCACCCGTAAAATCTTGGCGGGCGAGCCGATTGAGGTTTTTTCCGGGGGAAGCGCCGAGCGTGACTTCACGTACATCGACGATCTCGTAGATGCGATCCGCCGCTTGGCTGATGTGCCTCCACCCTTTCCAGCCACAACCGGCCCGGTCTGTGAGACAGACACACTGAGCAACTGCGCACCGTACCGCTTGGTAAATATCGGAGGCGGACACCCCGTTCGCCTCGACGCCATGATCGATGAACTAGAAAGAGCCCTCGGTCGCCAAGCTGCCCGTATCTCTAAGCCTCTCCCCCCAGGTGATGTCGCCCGTACCGCAGCGAATACGGAACTACTCCGAGCTCTCGTCGGGCAAGTGCCGCAGACACCGATTACGGAAGGCATTCCGACTTTTGTGGCTTGGTACAAAGAATACTACGGCATTTCCTGAGGGGCTCGACGCGTCGTTCAGCCAAGCTTAACGCTTCCAATGTGCAGGCGGGGCGGCTTCTAGCGTCCGGGCAAATCGCTGCAGCATGTCTCATCTTTCAGGCCGCTGCTGCCGAAGGAGATCCACACGGCGCACGCGGCATCGCCCGGACCCACGACGAGCGCGTCATCAACAAATTTGCAGCGTCCGTCGTCACATTAAGTGGTGGGCAGTCGAAGCTTTGGTACAGGGTTGCCAACGGGCTCGAGGCGCGTCAGCGGAACTGCACAACCATCAGCTCGGATGATCAGCGGTGAGGTCTAGCCTCTCGTGCAGTCGCGTCTGTCGTCGACCGCATGTTACCCCCTCCCCTGCCGAAGGCCGAGTACGCTGTCCTCCACCTCTCAACATTGAGCCACCAGATTTGAGCAAACACGCGAACGTTGCCGATGCTGAGGATGGCATCAGGAAGAGGGTCCGCGCCGCGATCAGGAGGTCGACTAAACCGCCCAGCATCCCCCTGCTTGCAGAGCAACCCTCCTCCCATAAATTGGCACAGAAACGACATTACATTCTGTGATTTTGAGATAGATACTATACTTTGATTCACGCCGAATGAAAAAATCAAAACTAACTCGATAATTTAGTTGGTTATAATTTTTTTACATCAACCCTCGGGCGTCGCACTTCAAATACGCCTAGAGATTGTGCTGCCAGCACGCCTTGGGGTTGAAATAGATCAGCGTTTTCGCAGAACGAACCCAACGCGGCATGTGAGATTGAAAGGGATATGTACAGTGCGTGGATGAGGTATAAGTCTGATTGGACCACATGAGCTTCACGCTCGGACGCACACCCCGGCAAGCGCGCATCGATCCGGCGCCGGTAACGCTCCGCCTAGATCGGCGGCATGACCCGCCGCATCCAATCAGGTGCGTGCATGGCAATCGCTCGAAGGCCAGCTTCAAAGTCTCGCTAACCGGCTCCAGCGGCATCAAAATAATGCCCTACGAGCGAACTCGCCGCGGCTTGCCTGAACTCCAAATTCTAGAGCCGGCTCCTGGGGGCGCGCTGCGAAGACCAGGGTGCGCGGCCGCCGAGCAGGCGCTACGTGGAAACCAGCAGCGGGAATTCAGCCGGGCCACTCTATCGGTCAACGGCTTAGCGAGCCGAGACTCCGGCAGCCACATGTGCGCAGGCGCTCGACCATGCTGAGTTGCACGTCGCGCGCCTGCTGAGGTGAGAACCGGAGAGCAGGTGCGTCTTAGGCGAACAGGAAGTCGGCGGCGTTGAGCTGCGTGGCGGTGACGTGCTGCAGCAGGATGTCGTGACCCGCATCCGAGATCAGCGCAAAGCCGTCCGCACCGGTCGATAGGTGCGCCTGCACATCGGCAAAGCTGGTGTAGCCCAGCCCGCTGAGGTCGATCTTGTCCGTGCCGCGTTGGAAGTCGGTGATGAAGCTCGAGCCGCGCTCACCGCTTTTGAACACGAACACGTCGGATCCGGCATCACCGGTCAGCGTGTCGTCGCCTGCGCCACCCCACAGCACGTCGTTGCCGATGCCACCGTTGAGCTTGTCGTGGCCCGCTCCACCGTTCAGCGTGTCGTGACCGGCCCCGCCGATCAGCACGTCGTTGCCGGCGCCACCCGTGAGCACGTTGTCGAGGCAATTGCCGACGCCGCTGAACCCGCCTGAGCCGGTGTAGACCAGGTTCTCGACGTTGCCCTTGAGCGCGTAGGTGGTCAGGCTGGTGCGCACCGTGTCCGTGCCGCTATTGGCCATCTCGGTGACCACGTCGCCCGAGTGGTCGACGATGTAGATGTCATCACCTGCACCCCCGATCATGGTGTCAGCACCCGCCCCACCATCCAGCGTGTCGTGGCCCGAGCCACCCGTCAGCTCGTCGTTGCCGGACGTGCCCGTCACGAGCTTGCCTGTCTCGGGCAGCGAACCAGAATCTGGAGGAACAG
>NZ_PDHT01000042.1:0-34336 GCF_002917135.1 Methylobacterium sp. V23 | reverse complement strand
TGACGGTCGGCTGGCTGTTGCTGGAGGCGTCGAAGCCGTAACCGGCGTTGAAACCAGCGTAGAAGCCGGTCCAGGTGAACACCGGCACCGGCACGAACACCGGGGGCGCCGCGCGGCGCGGAAGGTCGGCGGCCGAAGCGACGGCAGTCAGGCCGGCGAGCACGGTGGAGGCGAGAATCAGTCTTTTCATTGGTTTACCTGGTCCTGGTTGGCGAGAGCCGGCGCGCTTGTAGTCCCTGGCCGACGCGAGGTCTGTCGCTTTCCTGCAACAAGGCCACCTCTTAGGCCCCCAGATGTCAAAGAAGGGTAAAGGTTAGCGATCGGTCATCCTGACCTTTGTGTGCGGGTGCCATCACGCACATCCACGAGAAACAAGTGATCCGCGGTTTGCGCGGGCCTTGTTGAAATCAAGACCCCGCTCAACACTTTCTTGAGATGTCAAAGATCGGCAAAATCTTGCCGAGAGTTGGTTCGCGCCGGTGTTTTCTTGCCTGTCGGTCAAGGGGGTGCCTTGCCGGGCTGCCCAGGCAGGCTGCGCGGGCGCGACCTGCATGGTGGCGCGCGGGCAAGCCTTGCCCCCACCCCGCCGCCCGAGGATCCCGAGCCCCGGTCGCCGCCGCGCCTGCCTTCGGCGCGACCCGTGAGTCCTCCTGCGCGGCGAACGGGATGGCGCAGGCGTCAGGCGGCGCGGGCGGGCGCGGCGAGGCCGCCGAAGCGGCGGTGTCGCCCGGCGAAGGCCGCCAGCGCGGCGGCGAGGTCGTCCGCATCGAAGTCCGGCCAGTGCGTCGATGTGAAGTACAATTCCGCGTAGGCGCTCTCCCACAGCAGGAAGTCCGACAAGCGCTGCTCGCCGCTGGTGCGGATCACGAGGTCGACATCCGGCACCGCCTCGCCGCTGACCGCACGTCCGAAGGCGGCGGCCGAGGGCGGTCCGGAGTCCGCCAGCGCCGCGTCGGCCGCCAAGGCTGCGGCAGTCGCCAAGGTCGCGGCGGCCGCCAGGATCGCCGCGCGGCCGGAATAGTCGATCGCCACGCGCAGGTGCAGGGCGGTGCCCGTCGCGGTCAGGCGCTCCGCCCGCCCGATGGCTTCGGTGAGACCGTCCGGCAGGCGGTCGCGCCGGCCGATCACGCTGAGGCGGATCCCCGCGCGCGCGAGGCGCTCCGCCTCGGTTCGGAGGTAGCGCCGCAGCAGGCCCATCATGCCGGCCACCTCCTCCGGCGGTCGACGCCAGTTGTCGCTGGAGAAGGCGTAGAGCGTCAGCGTGCCGATGCCGGCACCGGGCGCCGCCGCCACGACCCGCCGGGTCGCCGCGACGCCGGCCCTGTGGCCCGCCAGGCGCGGATAACCGCGCTCGGTCGCCCAGCGGCCGTTGCCGTCCATGATGATACCGACGTGAAGTTGGTTCTGCAGAGCTCTTTGCATTGTAAAGTTTCCGGGTAAATGGAGAACGGATCTCGGACGTCGGGCGCGCGAGTGTGCGGCTGGGTCAGGCCGGCTGCGGCCGGCCTCCGGGTTGGGGGGCGCGCTCGGTCGCTTCGGCGGCGTCGCGGACCACGCGCTCCAGCACGGCGAGGTAGTCGAGGAAGCGGCCGCGCCCGGCGGCGGTCAGGCCGCAGGTGGTCTGGGGCCGGTTGCCGTCGTAGCCCTTGCGGATCTCGACGAGCCCCGCCTCCTGCAGCACCTGGAGGTGCCGGCTGAGATTGCCGTCGGTGAGGCCGCAGAGCTGCTTCAGGTCGGAGAAGGCGAGCCCCTTCGGATGCGCGATCAGGGAGGTGAGGAGACCGAGGCGGGCCTTCTCGTGGATGACCCGGTCGAGCCCGTCATAGGCGAAGGGGGCAGCCTCACGCGTCGCCATCGGCCGCCTCCGAGGCCGGGTGACGGATCGGGGCTTGGTGCGTGATGGAGAGTTGGTGGGGAATGGACGCTTGGCGGATGACGAGCGCCATCAGCCCCTGCCCGATCCCGAAGGGCAGCCCCATCGCCCAGGGCAGGAGGGCATGGCTCTCGGCCGTCAGCACCAGGACCGCGAGGCCCGCCACGAGGTACCAGGCGCCCACCACGGCGACCCCGCGCGGCATGACCCGGGCCCCGGCGAAGATCCCGAGGCTGACCAGCACCGGCCACAGGCCGGGCAGCAGCCACAGTGTCTCGGGCGAGACCCGCGCCAGCACCAGGGCGAGAAGTGCACCGGCGGCGCCGGCCGGCAGGAACTGCTCCACCGCGTCCCCGATCATCGCATCGGCGAAGCCGCCGCTGTGGCGGCGGGCCCGGGCCCGCATCTCCCAACCGACGAGGCCGAGGGCGCCGAAGGCGGTGGCGATCCAGCCGCCGAAGAAGAGCAGGGGCTGCGCCGTCGGATCCTCGAGGAAGAGGCTCTGCGCCGTGGCGGTGATCAGCGCCAGGCCGGCGGTGGCCGCGAAGGCGGCCGCGCCATAGCCCCGGAAGGCGCTGCCGCGCACCAGCTGGGCGCGGATCGCGACGATGTCGGCCAGGGCCTTGTCCAGATCCGTCATGTCCTGCGTCCTACTCTGCGACGCAAAGTATATGGGCCGGCAAAGTCGATGCAAGCGATTTCTTTGCGCTGCAAAGTGATCGGGGCCCTGCGCGGAACGAAGCCGAGGGCGTCAGTCCCCCGCCAGCAGGGCGGCGAGGGCCGTCGACAGGCCGTAGCTCGCCAGCGGCGGCGCCTCGCAGGTCCGGCGCTCTCCCCCGGCGCCGGCGGCGAGGACGGCGCGGGTCCCGGCCTCCACCGAGCAGAGGACCGGCGCCGGGACGGCGGGCTGGATCCGTGCCGCGAGGCCGGCCAGGGCCGCGCCGCCGAGGATCACCGCCTCGGCGCCGTCCTCCCGAACGCAGGCGCTGCAGGCCGCCGCGAGGAGGCCGAGGGCCGCCTCCGGGTCCGCGGCGATCTCGCCCCCCGTGGGCGCGACGGTGCGCACGCCGGTGAGGTGATCGCCCAGGCCGAGGCCGGCGACGAACTCCGACAGCATCGGTCCCCAGAGGACGCCGCCCGTGACGATGGCGAAGCGCCGGCCGCCCGCATGGGCGGCCCGGCAGGCGGCGTCCGCCATCCCCACCACGGGCACCGGGGAGACCTCGCGCAGGGCGGCGAGGCCGGGATCGCCGAAACAGGCGAGGTAGACCGCATCGCAGCCGGCCCCGTGCTCGGCGAAGGCGTCGAGGGCGGCGTGCCCGGCGATCGCCGCCGCTGCGCGACTGGAAATGTAGCGGGCTCCGAAGCGTCCCGTGGCGGGCACCAGGGTGACGCCCGGCCCGGCAATCGCCCGGACATGGCCGGCCACGAGGTCGGTGACCGATGCGGTGGTGTTCGGGTTGATGAGCAGGATGCGCAGGGCGGTCGGGCCTCGTCCAGGGAGGGGGTGATGGCCCGAGCAAGGGGCCTGCCAGGGCGGGCGGCGGATCACGGGCTTGCGGATAAGCCGTCCTGCTGGGGTTCCCCTCGATTGACAAGGCCGTGCAAGGGCCTAAGTGTCCCCGCAACGCGTGTGCGCGGCGGGTCGTGTGTCGAAGCCGCCCCTGATGCCAGCCGTCGCCGTGTCGATGTCCTCCGCGCCGGTTGGTCCATTCCCGCGCGCAACGGTTCTCATAGAATATGTCTTTTGCCGACCTCGGATTGAGCGACAAGGTCCTCCAGGCCGTCACGGCGGCCGGTTATTCCGAGCCCACGCCGATCCAGGCCCAGGCCATCCCCCACGTGCTCGCGCGCCGCGACGTCCTCGGCATCGCCCAGACCGGCACCGGCAAGACGGCGGCCTTCACGCTGCCGATGCTGACGCTGCTGGAGAACGGCCGCGCCCGGGCCCGCATGCCGCGCACGCTGATCCTGGAGCCGACCCGCGAGCTCGCGGCCCAGGTGGTGGAGAATTTCGACCGCTACGGCATCAACCACAAGCTCAACGTCGCCCTCATCATCGGCGGCGTCTCCTTCGCGGAGCAGGACGCCAAGCTGATGCGCGGCACCGATGTGCTGATCGCGACGCCGGGCCGGCTCCTCGATCATTTCGAGCGCGGCAAGCTGCTGCTCACGGGCGTCGAGCTCCTCGTCATCGATGAGGCCGACCGCATGCTCGACATGGGCTTCATCCCCGACATCGAACGCATCGTGAAGATGGTGCCCTTCACGCGCCAGACCCTGTTCTTCTCCGCCACCATGCCGCCGGAGATCGAGCGGCTGGCCGACATGTTCCTGCACACGCCGCAGCGGATCGAGGTGGCCCGGCCCGCCTCCACCGCCTCGACCATCGTGCAGAAGCTCGTGGCGACGAGTTCCGAGGGGCACGAGAAGCGCGACCTCCTGCGCCGCCTGATCCGGGGCGAGGCCGAGCTGAACAACGGCATCATCTTCTGCAACCGCAAGCGCGACGTGGCGCTGCTGCAGAAGTCCCTGGCGAGCCACGGCTTCAACGTGGCTGCCCTGCACGGCGACATGGACCAGCGGGCCCGCACCATCGCCCTCGACGGGTTCCGCTCGGGCGAGGTTCCGCTCCTGGTGGCCAGCGACGTGGCGGCGCGTGGCCTCGACATCCCGGCGGTGAGCCACGTCTTCAACTTCGACGTACCGCATCATCCGGAAGACTACGTGCACCGCATCGGCCGCACCGGCCGCGCCGGTCGCGCCGGCAACGCCTTCACCCTGGTCAGCCGGGCCGACGAACGGTCGCTCCACGCCATCGAGGCGCTGATCGGCCAGCCGATTCCTTGGGCGGAGGGCGACCTCGCCTCGGTGCCCGAATCCAGCCCCTCGGCGGAAGGCGAGTCGACGCGCACGCGTTACCGCGGCAAGACCGGCCGGCAGGTTCGCGGCGGCGAGGCCCGCCGCTCCGAGGGTCGCAAGCCCGAGGGCCGGACGTCCGAAGCCCGCACGTCCGAGAGCCGGAATCCCGAGGGACGGGCCGCATCGGCCGGCCGCTCGGAGCCGAAGGCCGAGGGCGCCCGCTCCGAGGGGAGGCCCGAGGCCGGCGACCGGCCGGAGGTGTCCGCCGAGGCGCGTGCGCCCAGGCGGGAGGGACGCCGGGACGGACGGAGCGGGCGGTCGTCCCGCCGGGGTTCGTCCGAGCGTGCGGCCCCGGAGGCGGAGGTCGCGCAGGACGTCGCCGCCGCACCCGCGGCCCAGGCTCCGCAGCGGGCCTCCCGGCCCGAGCGCACGGCCGAGCGGCCCCGCGACGAGCGTCGCGCGCCGCGGCGGCGCGGCGACGAGGACGAGGGCGACACGCCCGTCGGTCTCGGCTCGCACGTGCCGGCCTTTCTGTTGCGTCCGGCCGTGGTCAAACCCTCAAAGTAACGTGACCCCATAAGTCGTTCGTCCGGGCGAACCTTAACCGCATCTCCACGAACGTTTCCGCATGATGCGATCCTGCGGAAACGCTCCGCTCCGGGATTGGGCCGGATGGATGAGACGGTTGGACGAACGATGGGCGGCAGTCAGGGCGACCACGAACGGAGCTTTGCGCTGGCCGAGCGTGCCAATGCGCTGATCCGTGATTATGGACCGTCGGCGGAGCCGCGCGCCTACGCGGTCTGGTACGCCTACGTCTCCGGCACGCAGCCACACATGAACGACGCTCTGAAGCGCCTGACGGCGGTCTCCGGGCGCCTGACCGAGGCGGATATCGACGGCCTCTACGCGGCCTATCTCGATCCCTCCCGCCTGTCCTCCGCCACCGAGCGCGCGAGCAGCAGCGTGCTGTCGGAGATCGCGGGGGTGATGGAGGTGCTGGATCTCTCCCTCGGCTCGACCACCCAGTACGATGCGTCGCTGCGCGATCTGGCCAAGGATCTCGACGGGACGGTCCCGACCGCGGCCAGCGTGCACGCCATCGTGGCCGCCCTGGTGGCGACCACCCGCGAGGTCACGGCCAACAACCGTACCCTTGAGGCGCGGATGCGCGAGAGCCGGCGCGAGATCGAGACCCTGCGCGAGACCCTGGAGGCGACCCGCCTCGAGAGTCTCACCGATCCGCTCACGGGATTGTCGAACCGCAAGCACTTCGAGGATAGCCTGTACCAGCTGGTGCAGGGGGCCTCCCCCGCGGCGCCGGCCTGCCTCATCGTCGTCGACGTCGACTCGTTCAAGCGCTTCAACGACGTCTACGGCCACATCACCGGCGACCAGGTGTTGCGCCTCGTGGCCATGGTCATGCGCGAGCACGTCAACACCCGCGCCGTCCTCGCCCGCTTCGGCGGCGAGGAATTCGCCATGCTGCTGCCCGCCACCAGCCGGACGGCGGCCTACGCGGTTGCCGAGACGGTGCGAACCAGTGTGATGGCCCGTGAACTCGTGAAGCGCTCCACCGGCGAATCGCTCGGCAAGATCACGATCTCCCTGGGGGTCGCGGTGCATCGCCCGGGCGACACCGCAGTGTCCCTGCTCGAGCGTGCCGACCAGTGCATGTTCAGGGCCAAGCGCGACGGCCGCAACCGCACGGTCGACGACGCCGACATGGACGCGTCGGGCGTCGCGGATCTGTCGAGCGTCGCCTGACCCTGCGTCCGGCCGGGCGCCTCAGGCGCCGGCGTGGACCGCCTCGGGGTTCACCGGGGTGATCGCCACGGACTCGCCGCAGCCGCAGGCCGAGGTCTGGTTCGGGTTGTTGAACACGAACTGCGACGAGAGCTTGTCGGTCTGGAAGTCCATCTGCGTCCCCAGCAGGAACAGCAGCGCCTTCGGATCGACGAAGACGGTGACGCCGCGATCCTCGACCTTGTCCTCGCCGGGCTTCTGCCCGTCGGCATATTCCATGGTGTAGGACATGCCGGCGCAGCCGCCGTTCTTCACGCCGACCCGGACGCCCGCGATCGGCTGGTCCGCATCCGCGATGATCGCCTTGATCCGGTCGGCGGCCGCGTCGGTCAGCGACAGGACCTTGAACTTCGATGCCATGATGTCTCTCCGACGGCCGGGTTCAAGGCCCGGGCGGGTGAGGGTGATTGAACCCGGTTAAGATAAGGATTGCGGAGCCTGCGGTCCATGGCCGACCGCGCAGGAAGCGATGCCGTGTGGTAGAGTGGTATGAGGGAAGGCAGGGAACCGATCGTCATGGCCGACTCCGCACGCCTTACCATGACACCCGAGGATTTCTTCGTCTGGCAGCGCGATCAGGACGAGCTCGACGAACGCGTCGACGGCCAGCCGGTGCCGCGGCATCGGATGATGACCGGAGCCAGCATGCAGCATGATCGGGCGACGGTGAACGTCATCGTCAGTCTCGGGACGCAGTTGCGTGGGACGTCCTGCCGTCCGACGACCGCCGATATTGCGCTCCGGACCAGCATCCGGGGCCTGCGCAGGCCCGATGTGATGGTCGAATGCGCGCCTCTGGTGCCGGATACTTACGAGGCGCGAGAGCCGAAGCTGGTGGTCGAGGTGGCATCGCCATCGACCACGACGATCGACCAGACGCGGAAAGTCGAGGACTCCAAGCGCCACCCGACCCTGGCCTCCATTCTCCTCGTCGAGACGCTGAAGCCGCAGGCCCTGCTCTACCGGCGCCTCGGCGACGGATGGGACATCGAGACCTTCGAGGGGCTCGATGCCGTCATCGCCCTCCCGGAGATCGGCGCGACCCTTTCGCTGGCGGAGATCTATGACGGCTTGAGCTTCCCGCCGCGCCGGGATCTCGCCGGCGCAGGCTGATCCCCGCTACCACATGTCCAGGGCGACGCGGGCTTCGTCGGACATCCGGCTCTGGTCCCACGGCGGGTCGAACACCATGGTGACGGCGCAGGACTGCACGCCCGGCACGGCGGCCACGGCGGTCTCGACCCAGCCCGGCATCTCGCCGGCGACGGGGCAGCCCGGCGCGGTGAGGGTCATGTCGATGGCCACCTTGCGGTCGTCGGCGATGTCGACCTTGTAGATCAGGCCGAGCTCGTAGATGTCGGCCGGGATCTCGGGATCGTAGACGCTCTTCAGGGCGACCACGATGTCGTCGGTCAGGCGGTCGAGCTCCTCGGGCGGGATCGCCGAGTCGCTCGCGATGGTGGGGGTATTGGCCCCGCCGGTGATGGCCGAATCGCTCATGGGTGTGTCCTCGTCTCGGGGCGGCGCCCCGGATCGCGCTTCCGCGACCCGCGCGCCGCCGGAATGCGTCAGGCGAACATCATCTCGGCCTTGGCCAAGGCCTCGGCGAGGGCGTCCACTTCCTGCGTGGTATTATACAGGCCGAAGGAGGCGCGACAGGTGGAGGTCGCGCCGAAGCGGGTGAGAAGAGGCATGGCGCAGTGCGTCCCCGCCCGGATCGCGACGCCGTAGCGGTCGATCACGGTGGCGATGTCGTGGGCATGCGCCCCCTTCATCTCGAAGGCGATGACGCCACCCTTGTCCCGGGCCGTCCCGATCATCCGCAGGGAATTCATCGCGCCGAGGCGATCCTGCGCATAGGCGAGCAGGGACGCCTCGTGGGCGGCGATCCGGTCGCGCCCGACGCCCATCATGAATTCGAGCGCGGCACCGAGCCCCACCGCCTCGACGATCGCCGGCGTGCCGGCCTCGAAGCGGTGCGGCGGATCGTTGTAGGTGACCGAATCCTGGCTGACCGTGCGGATCATCTCGCCGCCACCCTGGTAGGGGGGAAGCCGCTCCAGCCATTCCTTCTTGCCGTAGAGGACGCCGATGCCGGTGGGGCCGTAGACCTTGTGGCCGGTGAAGACGAAGAAGTCGCAGTCGAGCGCCTTCACGTCGATCGGCGTGTGGACGGCGCTCTGGGCCCCGTCCAGGAGCACCGGCACGCCGTGGGCATGGGCGATGCGCACGATCTCCCGGGCCGGCGTCACCGTGCCCAGCACGTTCGACATGTGGGTGATCGCCACCATCTTGGTGCGGGGCGTGAACAGCTTCTCGTACTCCTCGACGAGGAAGTTGCCCGCGTCGTCCACGGGCGCCCACTTGATCACCGCCCCCCGCCGCTCGCGCAGGAAGTGCCAGGGCACGATGTTGGAATGGTGCTCCATGATCGAGAGGATGATCTCGTCCCCGTCCCCGATCAGGCCGGCCCAGCCCATGGACGAGGCCACGAGGTTGTAGGCCTCGGTGGCGTTGCGGGTGAAGATGATCTCGTCGGTGGAGTCGGCGTTGAGGAACTGCCGCGTGGTCTCGCGCGCGCCCTCGAAGCCCTCCGTGGCGGCGTTCGCCATGAAGTGCAGGCCGCGATGGACGTTGGCGTAGCCCGTCTCCATGCAGGTCACCATGGCGTCGATGACGGCGCGCGGCTTCTGTGACGAGGCCGCGTTGTCGAGATAGACGAGCGGCCGGCCATAAACCTTCTCGGCGAGGATCGGGAACTGGGCCCGGATCGCCTCGACGTCGTAGGGGGTGTTCGGGACGGGTGCGTTCATAGGTGGACCTGTGTGGTGTCGGACGCGCGCGGCCCTCCCCCGTGGCGGGGAAGGGCCGTTGGCGGGGTGCGATCAGCCGCGCGCCGCGAGCCACGCCTCGATGGTGCCTACCAGCGCCTCGCGGGCGCCGTCGTGGCTGACCGACTCGATGGCCGCGCCGAGGAAGGCCTGGACCAGCAGGCTCTCGGCCTGGGCCTTCGGCAGCCCGCGCTGCATCAGGTAGAACAGCAGGTCCTCGTCGAGGGCGCCGCAGGTGGCACCGTGGCCGCAGGCGACGTCGTCGGCGAAGATCTCCAGTTCGGGCTTGTTCATCATCTGCCCGTCGTCGGACAGGATGAGGCAAGCCGACATCATCTTCCCGTCGGTCTTTTGGGCCGCCTGCTGGACGATGATCTTGCCCTGGAACACGCCCGTGGCCTCGCCGTCCACCACGGTCTTGAACAGCTCGCGGCTGACGCCGCCGGTGCCGGCATGGTCGGCCAGGAAGGTGGTGTCGGCGAGCTGCCGGCCGTTGAGCATGGCCGCCCCGTTCACCACCGCGCGGCCGTCGGCCCCGGCGAAGTTCAGGTAGACCTGGTGGCGCGAGAGCACGCCACCGACGACCACGTTGACGGTCTCGACCGCCGAGGCCGCGCCGAGCTTCACCGAGAGCGTCGAGAGGGCTACGGTCTCGCGGCCCTCTGCGTTCAGGCGGGCATGCCGAAAGGTGGCGTTGTCGGCCACCGTCACGTCAAGGGCGTCGTTGGGCTGGTAGGCGACGCCGTCCGGCCCCTCGTGGCTCTCCAGCACCATGACCTCGGCGCCCTCCCCCAGCACCACGAGGGCGCGGGTGGCGGTGGAGAAGTCCTGGCTTCCGGCGGCGACGAAGCGCAGGTGCAGCGGGGTCTCGACCTTGGCGCCGGGCTCCACGGCGATCAGCACACCATCCGCCAGGAAGGCGGTGTTGAGCTGGTAGATCGGGTTCTCGGAGGCCTGGCGCACCGGCGTCAGCCGGTCGAGCAGCGCGTGGCCCTCGGTCAGCGCCTGGGTCAGGGGCGTGACGGTGACGCCAGCCGGAATGCGGCCGAGGTCGGATTCGGCCTCGATCAGGTGGCCGTTGACGAAGCTGAGGCGCACGGCCTCGATCCCCGCAAAGCCCTTGGCGCTGGCCACGGCCGCCTGGGCGACCTCGGCGGAGGGCATCTCGGCCGGATGGGCCGCGTCACGGAAGGCCGAGCGCAGGTCGGTGTACTTGAACGCCTCGACGCGGCGGGTGGGCAGGCCGACCGCCTCGAAGTAGCGGAACGCCTCCTCGCGGGCGATCGAGACGCCCGTGGGGTACTTCATCTTGGTGGCTTCGAAGAGCTTGGACAGCCCGGTCTCGGCCGCGGTGCGGAGGGAGGTGATGTCGGCCATGATCAGGCGGCCTCCCCGGTGCGGTACTCGGCGTAGCCGGAGGCCTCGAGCTCGAGGGCGAGCTCCTTGCCGCCCGACTTCACGATGCGGCCCTGGGACATCACGTGGACGACGTCCGGCACGATGTGGTTCAGCAGGCGCTGGTAGTGGGTGATGACCAGGAAGGAGCGGCCCTGGGCGCGCAGGGCGTTGACGCCCTCGGAGACGATGCGCAGGGCATCGATGTCGAGGCCGGAATCGGTCTCGTCGAGGACGCAGAACTTCGGCTCCAGCAGGGCCATCTGCAGGATCTCCATGCGCTTCTTCTCGCCGCCGGAGAATCCGACGTTGAGGGCGCGCTTGAGCATGTCCTTGTTGATCTCGAGCTTCTCCGCCGCGGCGTTCACCCGGCGGATGAAGTCGGGGGTCGTGAGCTCGCCCTCGCCCCGCGCGCGGCGCTGGGCGTTCAGGGTCGCCTTGAGGAAGGTCATGGTGCCGACGCCCGGGATCTCCAGCGGGTACTGGAAGGCCAGGAACACGCCCGAGGCCGCGCGCTCGTCGGGGCTCATCTCGAGGATGTTCTCGCCGTCGAGCAGGATCTCGCCGTCGAGGACGTCGTAATCTTCCTTGCCCGCGATGACGTAGGACAGGGTCGACTTGCCCGAGCCGTTCGGGCCCATGATGGCGGCGACTTCGCCGTCGTTCACGGTGAGGTTGAGGCCGTTGAGGATCTGCTTGTCCTCGATGGCGACCACGAGGTTCTTGATTTCGATCATTGCAGCATAGTCCGTTCTAAAACTTGATACGCGGAGCGACCCTTCCGCTCCGACGGCGAAGGGGGCCTGCGAAGCAGGGGGGTGGGCAAGGGTGCCTCCGAAGCAGGCGGGCCACCCTCTCCCGCAGTCGGGAGAGGGGAAGTGCGCGCCGGACGCGGTCGAGGCGATCCTAGCCCACCGAGCCTTCGAGGCTGATCGAGATCAGCTTCTGGGCCTCGACGGCGAACTCCATCGGCAGCTGCTGCAGCACGTCGCGGACGAAGCCGTTGACGATGAGCGCGGTCGCCTCCTCGTTGGAGAGGCCGCGCTGCTGGCAGTAGAACATCTGGTCTTCCGAGATCTTCGAGGTGGTGGCCTCGTGCTCGAACTGGGCCGACGAGTTCTTGGACTCGATGTACGGCACGGTGTGCGCGCCGCACTGGTCGCCGATGAGGAGCGAGTCGCAGTTGGTGAAGTTGCGTGCGCCCGTCGCCTTCCGGTGCGCCGAGACGAGGCCCCGGTAGGTGTTCTGCGAGCGCCCGGCCGAGATGCCCTTCGAGATGATCCGGCTGGTGGTGTTCTTGCCGAGGTGGATCATCTTGGTGCCGGAATCGACCTGCTGCATGCCGTTCGACACCGCGATCGAGTAGAACTCGCCGCGGGAATTGTCGCCGCGCAGGATGCAGGACGGGTACTTCCAGGTGATCGCCGAACCGGTCTCAACCTGCGTCCAGGAGATCTTCGAGTTGGCGCCGCGGCAATCGCCGCGCTTCGTCACGAAGTTGTAGATCCCGCCCTTGCCCTCGTTGTCGCCCGGGTACCAATTCTGGACGGTCGAGTACTTGATCTCGGCGTCGTCGAGGGCCACGAGCTCGACCACGGCGGCATGGAGCTGGTTGTCGTCGCGCTTCGGGGCGGTGCAGCCCTCGAGGTACGAGACGTACGAGCCCTTGTCGGCGATGATCAGCGTGCGCTCGAACTGGCCGGTGTCGCGCTCGTTGATGCGGAAGTAGGTCGACAGCTCCATCGGGCAGCGTACGCCCGGCGGGATATAGACGAACGAGCCGTCGGAGAAGACCGCCGAGTTCAGGGTCGCGAAGAAGTTGTCGGTCACGGGCACGACCGAGCCGAGGTACTTGCGCACCAGGTCAGGGTACTCGCGGATGGCCTCGGAGATCGGCATGAAGATCACGCCGGCCTTCGACAGCTCGGCCTTGAAGGTGGTGGCCACCGAGACCGAATCGAACACGGCGTCGACCGCGACCCGGCGCTCGGGGGCGATACCCTCCAGCACCTCGACTTCGCGGAGCGGGATTCCGAGCTTCTCGTAGGTCTTCAGGATCTCGGGATCGATCTCGTCCAGGGACAGGGCCGCCGGACGCTTCGGGGCCGCGTAGTAGTAGATGTTCTTGTAGTCGACCTTGTCGTAGGAGACCCGCGCCCAGGCGGGCTCCTGCATGGTCTGCCAGCGCTTGTAGGCGTCCAGGCGCCAGGCCAGCATCCACTCGGGCTCGTCCTTCTTGGCCGAGATGTAGCGGATCACGTCCTCGGAGATGCCCTTCTCGGACTTCTCCATTTCGATGGTGGTCTCGAACCCGTACTTGTACTGGTCGAGGTCGATCGAGCGGACCCGGTCGATGGTTTCCTGCACTGCAGGCATTAAACGTCTCCTGACATGCCCGGCGTCAAGGGCCGGGTGTGGGTCGGATGGCTTGGGAAGGCGGCACTCACGCCGCGTGCCCCTGCCGTCGATATAGGGTCTCCACCAGGCGTTCGCAGGCGGCGCGACACCGCGCTGCGTCGCTTTCGGTGCTGTTCCACCCGAGGCTCACGCGCAGGGCCCCTGCGGCCAGCGCAGGGGTGACGCCCATGGCTGCGAGGACGGGCGAGCGGGCGACCTTGCCGGAGGCGCAGGCCGAGCCGGACGAGATCGCGACGCCCGACAGGTCGAGCGTCATCAGCGCCGTCGGGGCATCGATCCCCGGAACGGCGAAGCACAGGGTGTTGGGCAGGCGCGGGGCGTCGGCGCCGAACACGACGAGGTCGGGCGCGCAGGCGCGCAGGCCCGCCTCGAGGCCGTCGCGCAGATCCGTGAGGCGGTCCGCGGATGCGGGATCGGCCAGGTCCGCCGCGACCCCGAGCCCGACGATGCCGGGCAGGTTCTCGGTGCCGCCGCGCAGGCGCGCCTCCTGACCGCCCCCGCGCAGGAAGCCCGTGCTGAGGGTCACGCCCGCGGCGAGTACCAGGGCGCCGATGCCCTTCGGGGCGCCGAACTTGTGGCCCGAGAGGCTGAGGGCGTCGAGGCCGAGGGCGGCCATGTCCAGGGGGATCTTGCCGATGGCCTGGACCGCGTCCGTGTGCACCAGGGCGCGGCCATGCGCCCGGGCCAGGGCCACGATCGCCGCCAGCGGCTGGATCACGCCGGTCTCGTTGTTGGCCGCATGGATCGAGATCAGCACGTCCGCGTCGGCATGCCGGCGCAGCAGCCTCTCCAGCGCGCCGAGATCGACCAGGCCCGCGGCGTCCACCGGCACGCGGTCGACCGCCTCCGCCGGGAAGCGGTGGCCGTCCGAGACGCAGGGGTGCTCGGTGGCGCCGAGGAGGAGGCGTGTTGGTGCGGAATAACCCGCCCGCGCCAGGGCGCCGGACAGGACCGCGTTGGCCGCCTCGGTGCCGCCGCTCGTGAACACCACGCGTCCCCCACCCGCACCGACCCGCCGGGCCACAGCGTCGCGGGCGCGCTCCAGGGCGGCGCGCGCCGCCCGGCCCTCCGCGTGCACCGACGAGGGGTTCCCCGGCAGGCTCAGCGCCTGCACCACGGCAGCCGCGACCTCCGGCCGAACCGGTGAGGTCGCATTGTGGTCGAGATAGGCGCGGGGCGAAGTCATCCGGGAAAAACCACTGGCGGCGTCAAGTGCGAAAGCGACAAATCCTTGCTTTTGCCCCCCACGATCATGCTAAGGCGCGGACACGATACGTGTTCCGGTCACCCGTCGTGCGGGGAACGCGCCGATCCGAAGCTGGCTCGACCGACGCTTGTTTAGAACGATTCTAGTTCGCTAGAATTATTCTAAGAGCGCTTTTAGGTTCGTGGCCGGACGAGTCAAGGCACGCCTCACGGCTTTGCCCAGGCGTCGGACGCGCGCGTGTTGCCATCGCGTCGGCGATCCACCGCGCGATGCCCGCCCGGGACATCCGCTCAGGAGTGTTGGTTTCCATGCCCGAAGTCATCTTCACCGGTCCCGCCGGCCGTCTCGAGGGGCGCTACCAGGCCCCTAAGAAGAAGGGCGCTCCGATCGCGATCGTGCTGCATCCGCACCCGCAATTCGGGGGCACGATGAACAACCAAATCGTGTACAATCTCTTCTACACCTTCGCCAATCGCGGCTTCGCGGCCCTGCGCTTCAACTTCCGCGGCGTCGGCCGCAGCCAGGGCGCGTTCGACCACGGCACGGGCGAGCTGTCCGACGCGGCCTCGGCCCTCGACTGGGTGCAGTCGGTGAACCCGGAAGCCCGCGCCTGCTGGATCGCCGGCGTCTCGTTCGGCTCCTGGATCGGCATGCAGCTGCTGATGCGCCGCCCCGAGATCGAGGGCTTCATCTCGATCGCCGCGATGGCCAACCGTTACGATTTCACCTTCCTGGCGCCCTGCCCGTCCTCGGGCCTGTTCGTGCACGGTTCCGAGGACCGGGTCGCCCCGGCCCGCGAGGTCATGCCGGTGATCGAGAAGGTGAAGACCCAGAAGGGCGTCATCATCGAGCACCAGATGGTGGAGGGCGCGAACCACTTCTTCGACGGCAAGGTCGACGAGCTGACCCAGACCGTCGACACCTACCTCGACAAGCGCCTCGGCCCGAAGCCCGAGGTGGCATAGGGATTATGCTACTTGAAGTTGATTTGAGGGATGACTATCCTTCATGGCGCAACCTGAGGAAGCGCCATGAATGATGATTTGGAACGTCGCGGTCCAGAGGATCCGAGCAAGGTAAGCCTTAGCGAGGCTTGGGAGATCCGCTACTGGACGAGCCGATTCAACGTTACGGAAGAGCAACTCCGTGCCTGGGTGAGTCGCGTCGGAAACGGAACAGCGAAGGTTGCTCAGTGCCTTGGTAAAAGATGGCCTTAGCGGTCCAGCTGACTCGTCACAACGAACATCGATCGAGTTGATAAGCGGCGGCACTCTGCAAAAGGAGCGCCGCCGTTTTTTTATCGTAGTCCCGCCCTCACGCCGCTGCGTGCACCACAGGCACCGCCGGGGCTCCCTCCCACTCCGAATGGGCCGGGATCGACTCGCCCTTCATCACGATGGTGAGGGGGCGCAGGCGGGCGTAGTCGCCGACCTTGGTGTCGTAGAGCACCGTCGAGAAGGCGCCGACCGACACGCCCCGGCCGACCTCGACCCGGCCGACCTTCATGATGCGGTCCTCGTAGAGGTGCGTCTGCAGGGCGGAGGTGCGGTTGATGGTGGCGTAGTCGCCGATGGTGACGCAGTCGAACTCGGTGATGTCGGTGGTCAGCATGCAGACGCCCTGCCCGATCTTCACCCCGAGGAGGCGCAGCATCCAGGGCAGGAACGGGGTGCCGACGAGGTGCTCCAGCAGCACCTTGCCGGCCAGGCCCCAGTAGAGCACCGCGACGGCCTCGGTGCGCATGGCCCACCACGACCACATCGGCTGCATGCCGGGCTTGTAGACGCCCATCAGCAGCCACTTCACCGCGATCACCGTGAAGGACTGGATGAAGGCGATGGCGACGGAAACCGCCACGAAGCTGATCGCGAGGCCGGTCCAGTCCTGGGCCAGGATCGCCGGGTAGAAGTAGAAATCGATCGCCGAGATCGCGAGGGTGATGAACAGCATCGGCGAGAACGAGGTCGAGAACGCCTCGAAGATGCCGCGCCGGAGCTTGGGCCCGATGCCGGGCTCGTAGGTCTGGGTGTTCGAGCCGAGGTCGACCCGCTGGCGCGAGGGCAGCTTGATCGGCGGCGAGCCGAACCAGGTGTCGCCCGGCGTCATCAATTCGTTCGCGGGCGGCTTCGACTTGATGCCGATGAGCACGTCCTCGGGGATCACCGCTCCCGGCGGGACCACCGCGTCGTTGCCGACGAAGACGCGCGCGCCGGTATGGACCTCGTGCATCGACATCCAGCCGCGCCGGATCTCCTCCTCGCCGAACACCACCTCGTCGGCGATGAAGTTGCGCGCGCCGATATCCGCGAGGTCGTAGCGCCCGGCGAGGTTGGTGGAGATCTCGGCCCCCTGCCCCATCCGGGCGCCCATCAGGCGGTACCAGGCCCGCATGTAGACGGTGGCGAACAGGGAGGAGAGCGTCTCCAGCGTCACCTCCGCGGCCAGGGCCACGGCCCATTTGCGCAGGTAGAAGCCGCTGTAGATCGAGTGGGTGCCCGAGGAGACGCGGGGCAGCGCCAGCCAGCGGATCGCCGCGATCAGCAGCACCGTGCCCGCCGTCATCAGCATGGCGGTTGGCCAGGTCAGCAGGGGCAGGTACCAGTGATAGTCGATGTCGGTGATGTCCCCGAGGGAGTCGCTGAGCTGGTCGAAGATGTAGAAGGCCGGGAAGATCGGCAGCAGGCCGATGGCGGGGATCGCCGCCAGGAGGAAGGCGTAGAGGGCCGCGAAGGCGAAGCGCCGCCGGGGCGAGGCCGTGGCCGGCGCGGGCAGCGCCTCCGGGTCGGCCTCGCCGACCTTGCGCCCGGGCGAGCCGTCCCAGATCTCGGCCGCCCCCACCCGCGTGCCGGTCGGGATGGTGGTGAGGTCGCCGATCTCGGCATGGTCGCCGAGGACCGTGTCGGGCCCGATGACGCAGGAGGTGCCGATGGCGACGTCGGCGCCGATGCGCACGCGGCCGATGATCAGCGCGTCGCCCACCACCTCCGCATTGGCGATGACGAGGCGGCCGCCCAGCGAGGCGCCGGGGCCGACGCTGAGGAGGTCCGGCGCACCGATCTCCGCGTCGGAGATCAGCGCGTCCTTGCCGATGTCGGCGCCCAGCAGCCGCAGGTAGAACACGATGGCGGGCGAGCCCTGCAGCCACTTGATGTGGACGAGCGGCGTCAGCCGCTGCGCCAGCCACCAGCGGTAGTAGTAGACGCCCCAGAGGGGATAGCGCCCGGGCCGGGTTCGCCCGAGGATCAGCCACTTGGCCGCCACCGCGATGGCGGCCGTGACGGCGTTGATGCCGATATAGACCAGCAGCAGCACGCCGAGCTCGCCGAAGAACCCGAGCCCGCCGCCGGTGAGCAGCAGGTAGGTCACGAAGATGCCGAGCCACTGCGCCGTGGCCAGCGCGATGACGAAGGGCAGGGCCGCCGCCTGGGCGAGGCCGCAGAGGAAGCGGCGCCGGAGGGACGGCGCCGGGAAGCTGAGATCGCGGATCGCCATCTCGGTGCCGACGCCGCCCGTGCGGGCGATGAGGGTGTCCGCCATGGCCCGCAGGGTGCGCTGGCCGTAGACGTCCTGCAGGGTGATGGCGGCCAGCGCCGGCACCTCGCGGACCGCGCCGACGAAGCGGGCGGCCAGCAGCGAATGGCCGCCGAGATCGGCGAAGAAGTCGCCCTCGAAGGGGATCGCCTGGTTGCCGAAGATGCGATTGGCCGCGGCGAGCAGCGCGGCCTCGGTCTCGTTGCGCGGCGGCTCCTGCTCGCCCGCGGTGTCGGCCACCGTGAGGGTGGCGATGCGCAGGGCCTTGCGGTCGACCTTGCCCGAGGTCAGGCGCGGCAGCACCGCGACCTCCTCGAAATGCCCCGGCACCATGTAGGGCGGCATCTGCTCGGCCAGGGTCTGGCGCAGGGCGGCCCGGTCGATCTCGGTGCCGCGCTCGGGCACCAGGAAGGCGACGAGGCGGTCGACCCCGTCATCCTGGCGCAGCACCACCGCCGCCTGGTTGATGCCGGGCAGCACCTGGATGCGCGACTCGATCTCGCCGAGCTCCACCCGGAAGCCGCGGATCTTCACTTGGTCGTCGATGCGGCCGTGGAACAGGATGTTGCCGGCGGCATCGAGGGAGACCGCGTCGCCGGAGCGGTACAGGACCGGGTCGGTGCCATCCGAGGCATAGGGGTTGGCGATGAATTTTTCCGCGCTCAGCTCGGGGCGCTTCAGGTAGCCCTTGGCGACGCCGGGGCCGCCGATGAGGAGTTCGCCCTGCTGCCCCCGCGCGAGAAGCTCGAGCGCCTCGCCCGCGACATACACCGAATAATTCGGGATCGGCCCGCCGATGGTCACGGGCACGCCGGGTTGCATCTCCGCCGCGGTGGCCACCACCGTGGCCTCCGTCGGGCCGTAGGTGTTGAAGAGCTTTCGCGCGCCGCTCGCCCAGCGGGCGACCAGGGGCTCGGGCAGGGCCTCGCCGCCGAGCAGCACCAGCCGCACCGTGGGCAGGTCCCGGGAGATCATCGCCAGCAGCGTCGGCACGGTGTCGAGGACGGTGACGCCGGCCCGGGCGATGATGTCCGGCAGGCTCTCGACGTCGCCCATCATGGCCGGCGAGGCCACGAACAGCGTCGCGCCCACGAGGTAGGGCACCCAGATCTCCTCCATGGAGAGATCGAAGGCGACGGAGGCGCCCTGGAACACCACGTCGTCCGGTCGCATCCCGTAGAGGGCGTTCCCCGAGCGCAGGAAGTGGCAGATGTTGGCGTGGCTGATGACGATGCCCTTCGGCACGCCGGTCGAGCCCGAGGTGTAGATGAGGTAGGCCGGGTGTTCCGGCGTCAGGCCCGCCGCGCGCAGGTCGGGGAGCACGGCCTCCGCCGGCGTCGCGGACGCGAGTCCCGCGACCGTCAGGCTCCGCGTGCCGGCGGGGGCCTGCGGTTCCAGGGCGGGCGAGACGAGGAGCGCCTTGGCCTGGGCATCCTCCAGGCAGACCGCGACGCGGTCGGCCGGGGCCTCGGCATCGAAGGGCAGCCAGGCCGCCCCCGACAGGGTGATGCCGATCTGGGCGATCAGCAGGTCGGGGCCCCGTGCCATCCAGAGGCCGACCACGTCGCCGGGGCCGATGCCCCGGTGGGCGAGGCCGCGGGCGATCGCACCGGCCTGGGCCTCGACCTCCGCGTAGGTGAAGGCCGGATGGGCGCCCTCGGGACCGGTCCGGGCGCCGTCGACCAGGGCTGGATGATCCGGGCGTGCCGCGGCGCTCGCGCGGAAGATCTCGCCCAGGGTCTCGTCGCGGATGAGGTCGGGGCGGACCGCGCCGCGCAGGACCGCCCGCGGGCCGGCCGCGTCCGTTGACGGACTCGTGTCCTGAGGCCCGCGCGCTGCCGCCCGGGGCCGGGTCGTCTCGGCGAGACTGGTCATCCGTTGCTCCGCTGCCGGCGCCCGATCGATCGGGAACCGTCCTTTTGGCCGGGTAGGCGCCCGGATCGCGCCGAAATCACGGCGCGTCTAGCACGTTTGGGCGGCCGGCTTGAACCGGGGTTGAACGCGCAGGCGAGGCCGGTCAGGCCCAGCGCCAGCCGGCCTGGTCGAGGATGAGGACGCTGCCCTGTCGGATTCCGATGCGGGGCGCGTCGCGGATGCCGAGGTGGCCCCGGATCACCAGGATCACCCGGGCGACGCCGCCATGGGCGACGATCACGGTGGGCCGCGTCAGTCCGGTGATGGCGGGCGTGACCCGCTCCACCAGCATGGCATAGCTCTCGCCGGTGCCGCCGGGCGGACGATAGCCCCAGCGGTCGCGGTCGCGGGCCAGGGCGCCGGCCGGATCCCAGCGCCGGATCTCCGCCCAGGTCGAGCCCTCCCAGGCGCCGAAGCTGATCTCCGCCAGGCGCGGATCGCGGCGATAGCCTTCCGGTTCGAGGGCCAGGGCCGCCCGCAGCGTTTCCATGGTCCGGCGGGTCCGCGTGAGGGGACTGGCGACGAAGTCCATGGCGGCGAGGTCGGCACCGCCGGCCGCCGCGGCGAGACGCTCGGCCACGGCCCCGGCCTGACGCAGGCCCTCGGCGTTCAGGTCGATGTCCCGCTGGCCCTGGAGGCGTCCCTCCGCGTTCCAATCGGTCTGGCCGTGGCGGATGAAGTAGATCGGATTCACGGCCTCACGCCCGCCGTTCGGCGGAACGGCCGAGCCGGGCTATCGTTTTCGCACTCACATCCTGGCCTTGCACATCCTGGCCCTGCATCTCGGCGGCCGCCCCCGTCCGCCGTCCACCGCGGAAGCGAGTCTCATCATGTCGAAGCATCACGGCAAGCATCGCCGGGGCCAGAGTCCGGGAGAAACCGGAGCTTCCGCGTCGCAGCGTGACGTTTCGCACCGCAAGGAGGCCGCCCGCGGCAAGGCGGACAAGAAGGCCGAGGCCCGCCGGGCCGGGCACCGCCCCCCGTCCGCGGCGCACTGGTCCCGCGAGGCCGAGAGCCGGACGACCGCGGCCGGCGAGACCATCGATCCCCGCCTCGCTCCCGCCGCCGCCGGCATCGTCACGGTGCAGCCGGGAAGCCGCTGCGACCTCGAGGCCATCGACGCGAACGCCGATGGCGGCCTCGACAAGGAGGAGGCCAAGGCGGCGCTGGTGACCGAGCGGGCCCGCATCGCCACCCTGCAGGAGCGGCTCTACGCCGAGCACAAGCGCAGCCTGCTCGTGGTGTTCCAGGCCATCGACACGGGCGGCAAGGACGGCACGATCCGGGCGGTCTTCGAGGGGGTCAACCCGCAGGGTTGCCGGGTGTGGTCCTTCAAGGTGCCCAGCGCCGAGGAGAGCGACCACGACTTCCTCTGGCGCTACCACGCCAAGGCGCCGGCGCGCGGCATGATCAACGTGTTCAACCGGAGCCATTACGAGGATGTCCTCGTGGTGCGGGTGAAGGATCTCGTGCCGGAGCCGGTCTGGCGGGCCCGCTACGACCAGATCAATGATTTCGAGCGGATGCTCGCCGCCGCCGGCACCACCGTGCTCAAGTTCTTCCTCCACATCTCGAAGGACGAGCAGAAGGAGCGGCTCGAGGCGCGCATCGCGAACCCGGACAAGCACTGGAAGTTCGATCCGGCCGATCTCGTGGAACGCCGGTCCTGGGACGCCTACCAGGCGGCCTTCGCGGATGCGCTGACCGCGTGCTCGACGTCGCATGCCCCCTGGCACGTGGTCCCGGCCAACCGGAAGTGGTACCGCAACCTCCTCATCGCCCGCACCATCGCCGACACCCTGGAGGCGATGGATCCGCGATTTCCCGAGGCGCAGACGGGCATCTCCGGGATGACCGTTCCGGATTGACCCGGCGCCCCACCGCAATCCATCGTTGCGTTCCGGATCTCGCGAGGCCCGAGCGGTCGATGGGAGCGCGCATGCTGGCTGTTCGCGACGTCGCCGTGTCGGGGTCCCGCTCGCTGCACGCGATCCGCTTCCCGCTGGGGTCCCTCTCGGTTTTCATCGGCGCCAACGGCGTCGGCAAGACCAATCTCTACCGGGCCCTGGAATGCCTGCAATCGGCTGCGACGGACACCCTGATCCGAAATCTCGTGGCCGAAGGCAGCCTGGACTCCGTGAGCTGGGCCGGGGCGCGCAAGGTCCACGAGTCCGCTCGGAGTCGCTGGAGCGTCGAACTCGCCGACGATGTCAGCGGCCTGGCCTACGATTATGCCGTCGAGGTCGGCTGCAAGCCGCCCGCAGCCGCGGCCGGCTTTCCCCTCGAGCCCGAACTCAAGACCGAGCGGCTTCGCCGGATCTTGGCCCGGCGCCCCGCCACTCTGCTCCACCGCCACGGCCCGGGCGGCTTCCTGCGCGACGGGGAGGGGCGCAAGCGCAGCCTCGGGGGCGACCTGCTGCCGTCCGAGACCGTACTCGGCACCGTTCAGGATGGCGGCGGCTATCCCGACCTGCATCCGGACCTGCTGGCGCCCCTCGCCCGCCTGATCGTGAAGGCCTCCGCGCGGACGCAGGTCTGGCTGGTGACCCATTCCGAACGGCTGGCCGACGCCATCCTGGCGGAGGGCGGGACGCGCCCCCACCGGGTGATCAGGCGCGAGGGCGCGACCTGGATCGAGGGCCTGAAGCTGTTCGGTGCCTTCGCCGAGGACGACTGAAGGCCGTCGGTCGCGTCAGTCCTTGTCGAGGCTGAGGTCCGGGGCTTCCGGGTTCTTCATGCCGACGACGTGGTAGCCGGCATCGACGTGGAGGATCTCGCCGGTCATGCCCTTGCTCATGTCCGAGACGAGGTAGGTGGCGGTCTCGCCGACCTCCTCGATGGTCACGGTGCGCCGCAGGGGGGCGTTGTACTCGTTCCACTTTAGGATGTAGCGGAAGTCACCGATGCCGGAGGCGGCCAGCGTCTTGATCGGGCCCGCCGAGATGGCGTTGACGCGGATCTTCGAGGGGCCGAGATCGGCCGCGAGGTAGCGCACGGAGGCCTCGAGAGCGGCCTTGGCCACGCCCATGACGTTGTAGTGCGGCATCCACTTCTCGGCGCCGTAATAGGTCAGCGTGAGCAGCGAGCCGCCGTTCGGCATCAGCTTCTCGGCGCGCTGGGCGATGGCCGTGAACGAGTAGCAGGAGATCAGGAGCGACTTGGTGAAGTTCGCCTCGGAGGTCTCGACGTAGCGGCCCGTCAGCTCGTCCTTGTCCGAGAAGGCGATGCAGTGGACGACGAAGTCGATGCCTTCGGGGAACACCTCGGCGGTGGCGGCGAAGACCGCGTCGATCGAGGCCGGATCGGTGACGTCGCAATGCCCGACCACGTGGGCATCGAGTTCCCGTGCCAGGGGCTCGACGCGCTTCTTGAGGGCGTCGCCCTGGTAGGTGAACGCGAGCTTGGCGCCGTGGGCGGCCGCGCTCTTGGCGATACCCCAGGCGATCGAGCGGTTGTTGGCGACACCGAGCACCAGGCCGCGCTTGCCGGCGAGAAGACTGCCGACGTGATCGTGAACCGGGTGCGTGTCCGCCATGTGTCACCTGAGCGAGAGCCGTGGCGCGTGCCGTCGGGCCCGTCGGGCGACGGATCGGCGTGTTCGCGCCGGGCATCCTTAGCGGAGGCGCGCCTGGGACGGAAGTCCGGGGCCTGACAGCGCCGGAGTGCCGTCGCGCATCCGGCCGGAGGCGTCGGGATCGGCCTGGTCCGCCGGGCGGTCGCGTCAGCCCGCCTTGGCCGCGCGCCGGGCGCGGGCGAACTCGGTGAGCGCCGGATCCTCGCCGGTGGGCAGCATCACGGCCGTGACCGCCAGGAGGTCGCCCCGGGTCCCGTCCTTCTTCGGCAGGCCCTTGCCCCGCAAACGGAAGGTCCGGCCCGAACCGGTCATCGGCGGGATCTTCATCTCGACGGCGCCGGTGAGCGTCGGTACCCGGATCGGGCCGCCGAGGATCGCGTCCTCCAGGGACACGTCCACGGTGCCGCGCAGATCCGCGCCGTCCACGGTGAAGCGCGCATGGGGCAGGATGCGGATCGTCAGCAGCGCATCCCCCGGCGCGCCCCGCAGGCCGCCCGGGTTGCCGAGGCCGCGCAGGCGGATGGTCTGGCCGTCGACCACGCCCTTGGGCACCACCACGTCCACGTCGCGCCCGCCCGGCAGGGACAGGCGCAGCTTCTCCTCGCTGGCGACCTGCTCCAGGGTCACGCTGAGCTCGGCCGCCACGTCCTCGCCCTTCACGGGGCCGCGCTGCGGGCCACCGGGCCCGGCACCGGCCGCCCGGAAGGCGTCGCCGAACAGGTGGGAGAAGATGTCCTCGCCGATGCCGCCGCCCCCGCCGGGGGCGCGGCCGCGCGCGGCGCTCTCGAAGTCGAACCCCCCACCGCCGCCGCCGCCGCGCCCGCCGCCGAATCCGCCGAAGCCCTCGAAACCCGTCGCGCGCGGCTTGCCGTCCGCGTCGATCTCGCCGCGGTCGAACTGCGCGCGCTTGCCCGCATCACCCAGGATCTCGTACGCGCTGCTGGCCTCCGCGAAGCGGTCCTTGGCCTTGGCGTCGTCCTGGTTGCGGTCGGGATGGTAGGCCTTCGCGAGCTTGCGGTAGGCCTTCTTGATATCGGCTTCGCTGGCGCCCTTGGAGACACCCAGCACATCGTAGGGATTTCGCATCGGTCTTCAGGATTCTCGGTGCCGCCTGGGACCGGGCACGGGCCCGGCTCCTTCGGATTCGTCTGTCATGTGGACGGCCTGTTGCTTCTCTGCAACGGTCTCGCGCGAGAATTCGCTGCGATTGGCGCGGCGTCAACGCTTCTGTTCGCCCTGCGATCCGGACGGACCCGCCGCGGCCTTCCGCGACGGCCCTCAGGACGCCGCCTTCGCCGTCCGCACCTTGGTCAGGGTCCAGTCGCCGCCGGAGGGCTTGCAGCCGGTGCCGCGCACGAAGCGGCTGCCCGCCGGCGAGATGACGGAGGCCAGGAAGTCGCGGCAGACGAGGTCGTTGGCGACGTAGGGCAGGCCGGTGGGGTTCACCGAGCCGCGCAGGGTGGTTTCCGGATTGTCCCACCTCACCGGGCGGCCGTTGCCCTGCGGATCGAGGGCGACGGCGAGCGCCGCGTTGGCGCGGCGCCAATCCTCGACGCCCAGATCGTTGCCGAAGCCCAGCGGACGCTTGTCGATGCTGCCCGTGACCGTCGGCTCGTCCGACGGGGCCGCACTCGCCTTGTCGCCGCGCTTGGCCACCTCCGCCACGGCGCTGGCCGCCGTCTCCTCCGCCTGGAAGGTGATGATCGGCAGGCCGCAACCGCTCAAACCGAGCAGCACGCTGAGGCCGATGGCCCGCGTGGCCCGTCGCGGCACGGTCCGCGACCGGCGGCGGATATGAATTTCCGGGACGGCCTGGGCTTTACAGTCGCGCCGACGCATTACACCTGATCTCAAACGACGTGTTGGGCCGAAACGTTCGTGTCCCACGTCGGTGCCCCCGACCCGGATCTCACCACAGGATTACGCCTTGGAACGGTTAAGGATCGATGATCCCGCTTCCCGCAGCGCGAACGGGGACGCCACCGGGGCCGGCGGCGACTTCACCCGCGCCACCGATCCGTGGGCCTTGTTCGCGACCTGGATGGCCGAGGCCGAGGCCTCGGAACCCAATGATCCCAACGCGATGGCGCTGGCCACGGCCGGCGCCGACGGCCTGCCCGACGTGCGCGTGGTGCTGCTGAAGGGCGTCGATGCGCGCGGATTCGTGTTCTACACCAACGTCGATTCCGCCAAGGGCGACGAGCTGCGCGAGAACCCGCAGGCGGCCCTGGTGCTGCATTGGAAGAGCCTGGGGCGTCAGGTCCGCGCCCGCGGCCCCGTGACCCGCGTCACGGCGGAGGAAGCGGATGCCTACTTCGCCAGCCGCGCCCGCAACAGCCGCCTCGGGGCCCATGCGAGCCGCCAGTCGCGTCCCCTGGCCGATCGGGCGACCCTCGAGCGCGAGGTCGAGGCCCTCGCCGAGCGCTACGGGGAGGGCCCGGTGCCGCGTCCGGAGAACTGGACGGGCTTTCGCATCGCACCGGTCTCGATCGAGTTCTGGCAGAACGGCGCGTTCCGCCTGCACGATCGCGTCCGCTTCACCCGCGACGGCGAGACCTCCGACGGCGAGACCTCCGGCGGCGGGATTTGGCGCGGGGCGCGCCTCTATCCCTGAGGTGGATCGGCGGCCCCTGGCCCTCCGCACGCCGGCCACTTGGTGCGTCGCGGGATGACCCTGGATTTTAGCCCCCGCGCCGCTTAGACCTGAGCGTGGCGTGGGGGCTTCGCGGCGGCACGGCGGTTCCGCCGGCCGGACGCCTCCCGATCCTGAAGGAACGGTCTTGGCCTCATCCAACGAACGCCGGCGCATCATGCTGCTCACGGGGGCGAGCCGTGGAATCGGCCACGCCACCGTCAAACGGTTCTCGGCCGCCGGTTGGCGGGTGATCACCTGCTCGCGCCATCCCTTTCCGGAGAACTGTCCCTGGGAGATGGGCCCGGAGGATCACCTCCAGGTCGATCTGTCCGACCCCCAGGATACGGTGCGGGGCATCGAGGAGGTGGCCGGGCGCCTCGCCGCCGAGGGCGGCCTCCTGCACGCGCTGGTCAACAATGCCGGCATCTCGCCGAAGGGCCCGCAGGGCGAGCGCCTGGGCGCCATCGCCACCGAGTTCGGCGATTGGCAGCGGGTGTTCCAGGTCAACCTGTTCGCCCCCCTCCTCCTGGCCCGCGGCCTCTGCGAGGAGCTGACCCGGGCCAAGGGCTCCATCGTCAACGTCACGTCGATCGCGGGTTCCCGCGTGCACCCCTTCGCGGGCGCCGCCTACGGCACCTCCAAGGCGGCCCTGGCCGGCCTGACCCGGGAGATGGCGAGCGATTTCGGCCCCCTCGGCGTCCGCGTGAACGCGATCTCGCCGGGCGAGATCGACACCGCGATCCTGTCGCCCGGCACGGACAAGATCGTGGCCGGCATCCCGCAGCGCCGGCTCGGCACGCCCGACGAGGTCGCCAAGGCGATCTACTTCCTGTGCACCGAGGCCTCCTCCTACGTGAACGGCGCCGAACTGCACATCAACGGCGGCCAGCATGTCTGAACGGGGGGCGCGCCGCGCGCTTCTCATCGGGCTGCTGATCGGCGCGTCCCCCGCCTGCGCGGAGCCGTCGGTGACGATCCTCGACCTGCCCTTCCGGGCCCGTGCCCTGCGGGGACCCGGCAGCGAGGTCGCGATCGCGGTGGCGACCTCCGGCCTGCTGCCCCTCGCCCGCTCCCGCAGCGCCGATCCGGCCACGCCCGAGCCCGAGGCGCCGATCGCCGTGGTCTGGGGCGACGCCGGCGGCGCAGCCCTCAGCCTCGTCGACGGACAGGTGACCACCACCCTGCTCGGCGCCGAGGCGGTGGACGGTCTGGCGACCGCCGAGACCCCGCGCGGCGCCCTGCCCGGCTCCCGGCGCGCGGTCTCGGGCCCCTTGAGCGTCCATCTGGCGGATCCCCGGCCGGCCCTGGCCGGCGGCCCCGAGCAGGCCGGCGCCCTCGTGATCCGCGAGCGTCAGCCGGTGGCGATGGGGGGCGACCCGAAGCCGGTGCCGATCGTCACCACCACCCTGTCCGCCGCGCCCGACGCGGCCTTCGCCCTGCGGCGACCGCGGATCGCCCGGCTGGACGGCAAGCCCGTCGTCCTCGCGGTCACGGTCGCGCCCGCGGGCGGGGCCGCCCTCGCCCTGTTCGCCAAGGCGGAGCCCGGTGCGGCGGCCTCCGGAGCGGCCTGGACCCTGATGGCCCGCGGTCCGGATCAGGCAGCCGGTCCGGGAGGCCAGCCCCTGAAGCCGGCCGCCATCGCGGATTTCTCCGGCAGCGGCCGACCGCAGATCGCGGCCGTGGCGGCCCCCGACGGCGCCGGCCAGCTGCAGCTCTGGGCCCTGGAGGCCGGCGCCCTGCGCCTGGTCCGGGCGGCACCGGGCTACACCAACGTCTCGCCGGGCGAGGGCGAGGTCGACCTCGCGGCCCTGGTCGAGCCGGAGCGCGAGGGCGCGCCCGAGCTGGCCCTGCCGATCGCCGACCGGAGCGCCGTGGCGATCCTCTCCCTGAAGGAGGGCATCCGCGAGCGGTCGCGCGCAGCCCTGCCCGGGCTCGCCGCCTTCGGCCTCGCCAGCCTCGGCCGGGGCCCGGCCGCCCGGCTCCTCGTCGGCCTCGCCGACGGGCGCATCGCCGTGGTGACGCCATGAGCGCGACCGATCCGGAGGCGGCCGAGTCGCGCCTGTTCCCGACGCGACCCTTCGTCGGCACCTCGATCGCGGTCCTGCGCGACGACCGGGTGCTCCTCGCCGCCCGGGCCAACGAGCCGATGCGCGGCGTCTGGACCCTTCCCGGCGGCCTCGTCGAGGCGGGGGAGGCTCTCGCCGAGGCGGCCCTGCGCGAATTGCAGGAAGAGGTCGGGCTGTCGGCCGAGGTGGTGGGCGTGCTCAGCCCCACCGAGATCATCCTGCGCGACGCCGAGGGCCGCGTGCGCCACCACTACGTCGTCCATCCCCACGCGGCCCTCTGGACCGGCGGCGAGCCCGTGGCCGGCCCGGAAGCCCTGGGCGTGCGCTGGTCCACCCTTGCCGAGCTCGAGACCCTGGCGACGACCCCCGGTCTCGCCGGGACCGTTCGCGAAGCCTTCGCCCGGGCTGCCCGACGCGCGGAGCCCGCGGCGTGAAGGGTCGTGGTGCGGGGATCGCGGTCCTGTGCGGCCTCGCCGTGCTGATGGCCGTGCCGGAGGCCGGGTTCGCCCAGCAATCCCGCGGCGGCTCGTCCCGGGCTGCACCGAAGCCGGCCGAGAAGGAGAAGGAGCCGCCGCCCCCGCCCGAGCCGCCGCCGGCGCCCTACGACCGCGACCTGCTCCGCCTCTCGGAGGTCATCGGCTCCCTCGCGTTCCTGCGCGACCTCTGCGCCGCGCCCGATGCCGCCGAGTGGCCGGCCCGGATGAAGGCCCTGATGGAGGCCGAGGGCGTGACCCCCAGCCGGCGCGACCGTCTCGCCGGCGCCTACAATCGCGGCTATCGCGGCTACAGCCTGACCTACCGGGTCTGTACCCCCGCCGCGAACGAGGCGGCCGCCCGCTACGTGGCCGAGGGCGAGCGCCTGTCGCACGCCCTGGCGAGCCGGTTCGGCGGGTAGTGATGCCGGTTGGCCACAGCGTCCGGGCCGCAGGCGAAAACGGAGAATTTGAGCACCCGCGTTAACCGCTTCGCAATTCCTGGCTTTGCGAACTCCACCGATCGCCCTATCCTCGTGGTTACTCGCCGGGTCGTTCACCGGCGCAAACGATGATGTGGCCCATGCACATGGATACGGTCTCCGCGCCCTTCGAGGCGGATCTCGACGACAAGCGCGTCGCCCTGAGCTACGTCTCGGAAGCGTTCGCCGAAGGCTGTCTCGACGGGCTCGACGGCGACTGCATGGCCCAGGCCGCCCTGTTCGCGGCCTTCCAGGAACTCGTCACGACCTATGGCGAGGAAGCCACTGCCCGCTACGCCGAGGGCTTTCCGGACCGCATCCGCGGCGGCGCCTTCACCACCAGCCCGCAGCATTAACGAAGCCCAAGCCTTAACGAGGCCCGAGCCTCGACGAAGCCCGAGCCTTGGCGAGGCCGAAGCCATAACGAAGTCGATGTCGGGGCGCCGCGGCGTTCCACCGGCGCGAAGAACCAAAGGGCAGGCGCCGGGCGCCTGCCCTTTTTGCTGCGCCGGCCTCAGGCCGGACGCAGAGCCTCTTCGAACAGCACCGCCTCGCCGCAGGACGGCGCGGTCAGGGCCCCCTCCCACATTACGCCGTGGCCGCGCACCAGGGTGCCCACCGGCCAGCCCGTCACGGTGACGCCGTCATAGGGCGTCCAGCCGCATTTCGAGGCGATCCAGTCGTTGCGGATGGTCTCCCGACGCTTGAGGTCCACCACCGTCACGTCGGCGTCGTAGCCGACGGCGAGCCGCCCTTTCCGGGCGATGCCGAACAGCCGCTTCGGGCCGGCGCTGGTGAGGTCGACGAACCGGGCCAGGGACAGCCGTCCGGCGGCGACATGGTCGAGCATGATCGGCACCAGGGTCTGCACTCCGGTCATGCCCGAGGGCGAATCCGGATAGGGCTTGGCCTTCTCCTCCAGCAGGTGCGGTGCGTGGTCGGAGCCGAGGATGTCCGCGACGCCCTGGGACAGGCCGTGCCAGATGCCGTCGCGGTGGTCGGCCCCGCGCACCGGCGGGTTCATCTGCACCAGGGTGCCGAGGCGGGCATAGGCCTCGTCGCCGTCGAGGGTGAGGTGATGGGGTGTCACCTCGCAGGTCGCCACGTCCTTCGCTCCGGCGAGATACGCCATCTCTTCCTTGGTCGAGATGTGCAGGATGTGGATGCGCGCGCCGGTGGCCCGGGCGATGCGCACGAGGCGCTGGGTCGCCGTCAGGGCTGCCTCGGGTGAGCGCCAGACCGGGTGCGAGGACGGATCGCCGGGGATGCGCCGGTCCTTCTGCGCCCGCAGCATCGGCTCGTCCTCGGCGTGGAAGGCGGCGCGCCGGCGGGTCCGCTTCAGGATCTCGGTGACGCCGGCATCGTCCTCGACCAGCAGCGAGCCCGTCGAGGAGCCGACGAACACCTTGATGCCGGCGGCCCCAGGCAGGCGCTCGAGCTCGGGAACCAGGTGCGCGTTCTCGTGGGTGCCGCCGACCCAGAATGCGAAGTCGCAATGCATCCGATGATGGGCCCGGGCGACCTTGTCGGCTAGGGCCTCAGCGCTGGTGGTGAGCGGGTTGGTGTTCGGCATCTCGAACACCGTGGTCACGCCGCCCATGACGGCCGCGCGCGAGCCTGATTCGAGGTCTTCCTTGTGGTCGAGTCCCGGCTCGCGGAAATGCACCTGGCTGTCGATGACGCCGGGCAGCAGGTGCAGGCCGGTGCAGTCGCGCCGCTCGGCGGCCTCGGCCGCCGCGAGGTCGCCGATCGCCGCGATGCGGCCGGCGCGGATGCCGAGGTCGGCGCGGTGCGCGCCGTCCTGGTTCACCACGGTGCCGCCGGTGAGGAGGAGGTCGAAGGGCTGGTCCATTCCGAATCTCCTGGGGCCGTGCGCGGTCCGGACGCACATTGAGACGGGGTCGCGGGCGGCTTATGTCAGGCCCGGACGGGGCGCAATGCCGCCGCCGCCTGTGTTAAGGAGTCGCCATGCCGATCGCCCTGCTGCCGGACCGCGCCGTCGTCACCGTCTCGGGCGAGGATGCGACGAGCTTCCTGCAGGGCGTGCTGACCTGCAACGTCGAGACCCTGGAGCCCGGCGAGGCCCGCCTCGGTGCGCTGCTCACGCCGCAAGGCAAGATCCTGTTCGACTTTCTCGTCGGCCGCACCCCGGAGGGCTTCGAGCTCGACGCCGCCGCCGAGCGTGCGCCTGACCTCGCCAAGCGCCTCGGGCTCTACCGCCTGCGCGCCAAGGTGACGATCGCCCTCGCGCCGACCCTCGGCGTGGCCGCCGCCTGGGACGGGGCCGAGACCGCCGCCGCGGTGACCCGCCGGCGCGACGGCCGCCTCGGGGCGCTGGGCGAGCGCCTGACTTTCGCCCTCGGCGCCTTCTCGGCGGATGCGACCGAGACCGATTACCACGCCCACCGCATCGCCCTCGGCATTCCGGAGGGCGGGCGCGACTTTCCCTGGTCGGACGCCTTCCCGCACGAGGCCCTGATGGACCAGATCGGCGGCGTCGACTTCCGCAAGGGCTGCTATGTCGGCCAGGAGGTGGTCTCGCGCATGCAGCATCGCGGGACGGCCCGGACCCGGATCGTCCCGCTGGTCGCGGTCTCGGACGAAGCACTCCAGACCGGGGCCGAGATCACCGCCGGACAGCGCGCACTCGGCACCGTCGGCAGCGTCGCGGGCGGGCGGGCCCTCGGTCTCCTCCGCCTCGACCGCCTCGCCGACGCCCTGGCGGCCGGCGAGCCCCTGCGGGCGGGCACGGTTCCGGTCGGCGTCGAGAAGCCGGCCTTCGCCACGTTTCCGTTCCCCGAGACGGCGCCGGCCGGCTGAGCGCACCCCGACATCGACGGCGCCGCCGCGCCCGGCTAAACCCTCGGCGATGCTGACCGACGCCTCCGGCCTGATCCCCCATCCCGACGGCTGCGCCCGCTGCTGGTGGGCCGGGCTGGACCCCGTCTACGTCGCCTATCACGACACCGAATGGGGTGTTCCGGAGCGGGACGGCCGTGCCCTCTACGAGAAGCTGATCCTCGACGGTTTCCAGGCCGGCCTGTCCTGGATCACCATCCTGCGCCGGCGCGAGGGCTTCCGTCGCGCCTTCGCGGGCTTCGACCCGGAGGCGATCGCACGCTTCACCGAGGCCGATGTGGCGCGGCTGATGCAGGATACCGGCATCATCCGGAACCGAGCCAAGATCGTCGGCACGATCGCGGGCGCCCGGGCCTACCTCGCCATCGAGGCGCGCGGGACGGGCTTCGCGGCCTTCCTCTGGGACTTCGTCGACGGCGCGCCGATCCAGGGGACGGCGCGGGATCGGGCGGGCATCGCCACCGAAACCGACATCTCGCGAAAGCTGTCCAAGGCCTTGAAGGCGGAGGGCTTTGCGTTCTGCGGCCCGACCATCGTCCACGCGTTCATGCAGGCGGTCGGCCTCGTCAACGATCACCTCGTCGGCTGCCATCGGTACGGGCCCTGCGCCGCCCTCGGGGGGCGGATCCATGAAGATAAGGTCGTCGGGGGCCCGGCATGAGCGGCGCGCCCGGCCGCGCCTGGCAGCGGATGCTGTCGGGGCGCCGCCTCGACCTCCTCGACCCGGCCCCCCGCGACATCGAGATCGCCGACATCGCCCACGGGCTCGCCCGCGTCGCCCGCTGGAACGGGCAGACGGCCGGGCCGCACGTCTTCTCCGTGGCCCAGCACGCCCTGCTGGTGGAGGCCATCGGCCGCGGGGAGGCGCCGGGCCTCGGCGCCGGCGACGGCCTCGAGCTGCTGCTGCACGATGCCCCCGAATACGTCATCGGCGACATCATCTCGCCCTTCAAGGCGGCGATCGGCGATTCCTACAAGGCGGTGGAGCGACGGCTCCTCGCTGCCATCCGCGAGCGCTTCGGGCTTCCCGAACCGGGCGCGGCGCTGTCCGCCCTGGTCAAGCGGGCCGACGGCGTCGCCGCCTATCACGAGGCGACGCGTCTGGCCGGATTCTCCGGGCCGGAGGCCGATGCGATCTTTGGCGCCTGCGCGCCCCTCGGTCCCGAGGCCGAGGCACTGCTGGTCCCCTGGCCCACCGACGTGGCGCAGGCCCGCTTCCTCGCGCGTTTCCACGTCCTCGCCCCTGTCCCCGTCCGCGCGCCCCCGGAGCCCGCCTGATGCCGCATCTCGAGGTCTGCCCCCTGTCGCGGCTTCCCGACACGCTCGACGGGTCCGGCGCGACCCATCTGATGACCCTGATGAAGGTCGGCACCGCGATCGCCCGACCGGCGGGCATCCCGGAGGGACGCCACTGCGTCGTGGAGGTCAGCGACATCGTCGCGCCGATGGAGGGGCACGTCACGCCGGGCGAGCCCCACATCGCGCAGATCCTCGACTTCGCGAGAGCCTGGGACCGGACCCAGCCCCTGCTGATCCACTGCTATGCGGGGATCAGCCGCTCGACGGCGGCGGCCTACATCGTCGCCTGCGCCCTGGCCCCGGACCGCGACGAGGCCGAGATCGCCCGGGCGCTTCGCGCGGCCGCCCCGTCGGCGACGCCCAACGCCCTGTTCGTGGCCCTCGCCGACCGCATGCTGGGCCGCGAAGGCCGCATGGTCGCGGCGATCGCGGAGATCGGTCGTGGCGCGGAGGCCTTCGAGGGGGCGCCGTTTCGGCTGGACTTCAGCGCCGGCCTCCAAGTCGTCGCGTAAGCTCTTCCAGGACAATCCGATCCGGCTTCGGGCCTGCTGCCCGTCGTCGCCCTGAAACCGGGCTGTCGAGGTGTGGCGCAAACGCCGCCCCGGACGACGAAACGACGATCCGCCGGCCGGATCGGGTTGTCGGCTTCCGGGCTCGCGGCTTAGACCGTCAGAATCACGGGGTAGTTTAGAATGAGTGTCACGCGACCCGCCGTTGCGTCGACGTCCGGTACGGACGAGCCGAGCCTCGACCTGCCCTTCGAGAAGGCGTTGGAGCAACTCGAGGACATCGTGCGCCGCCTGGAGAAGGGGGATGTCCCCCTCGACGAGTCGGTGGCGATCTACGAGCGCGGCGAGGCGCTGAAGCGCCACTGCGAAGGGCTGCTGCAGAAGGCCGAGGCACGCATCCAGAAGATCACCCTGGGTGCCGACGGCAAGGCGGCGGGCGTCGCGCCCCTCGACGTCGACTAGGGAGCGGTTCCGCTTCCAATTAAAATTCTTCATTGGCGCCAAGTCATTGCGCGCATGTTTTCCCTCCGGGCGTGAGGTTGGTTCGGTGTCACGGCAAGAAACCTCGCAAGGCAAGACCTCGCACGACGAGCGCGCGCAAG
>NZ_PDHT01000041.1:0-35256 GCF_002917135.1 Methylobacterium sp. V23 | reverse complement strand
TAGCCGTAGCGGAAGTCGAAGTTGCCGGCGGTGTTGATCAGGCCGGAGGTGTAGTTGATGCCGCCAAGCGTCTCACGCAGCTCGGGCGAGGTTGGGCGAGCGGAGATGGAGAGCACGCCGTCCTGCAGATGGAACGGATCGGCCGTGACGGTGGCACCCGAGACCAGGGTGGTGGAGCCTTGATCGAGGTAGATCTGCTTCTCACCCGTGGTGGTGAGGTTGCGCAGACCACCGAGGAAGGTGGTGTTCCAGGTGGAATTAGTATCATCAGCGAGCGTTGAGCGATTGAACTCGTCGCTGAAGGTCAGCTGCATGCCGGCGCGCGGCGCAACGACAGCAGACGATGCGGTTGAGATCTGGTCCACGGTTAGCCCTCGGTAAATTCATTATCCGAGAGCTTGAGTGATGCGTTTTAAGCTGAGGTACAGGAGATCGGTAAAAGTCGAGACAACACCCGATGTAGGCTGGACTTGTTCCCTGCCGCTCTGAGATCCCGCCAACATCGTTTCGAAATGATTTATGGAACCTGTAAGCCCTGTCTAATCCCGAGCAATCTTGCCGCGACCCGCACTGCAAAGTCCCCCTGCCACGACCAGCGCGATCGCGCGATCGCGGAGACTTCGTAAGCTTCGAGCTCGCCTCCGATGATCCCCGCAACGCAATCGCACCGGTGCTCGACCCTTAGCCCATTTAAGGGAGAGGTAACCCTTCCGTCGCAAACCGGGGAGGGAAGGGTTAACCAAACGAAAAGAGCGCACCGTTTCCGATGCGCTCAAGTTAGTCTGCTTTACCTTGGGGGTAAGCTGCTACAATCTACACAACATTTGAGCACAGCAAACCGTTCCACGCGGTCGCACAGGGATTGTCCGCACAATTCTTTGTGCCCGGTCCTTAAGAGAACAGGAAGTCGGCGGCCTTGAGCTGCGTGGCGGTGACGTGCTGTAGAAGGATGTCGTGACCCGCATCCGAGATCAGAGCGAACCCATCTGCACCCGTGGACAGGTGTGCCTGCACATCCGCAAAGCTGGTGTAGCCTAGCCCGCTCAGGTCGATCTTGTCGGTGCCAAGCGTGAAGTCAGTGATGAAGCTCGTGCCGGCGCCATCGGCCCGCTTGAACACGAACACGTCGGACCCGGCATCGCCGGTCAGCGTGTCGTTGCCCGACCCACCCCAGAGCACGTCGTTGCCGATGCCGCCGTTGAGCCTGTCGTTGCCAGCCCCGCCGTTGAGGGTATCGTGGCCCGCGCCGCCGATTAGCACGTCGTTGCCGGTCCCACCCGTGAGTACGTTGTCGAGTCCGTTGGTCACGCCCCTGAACGCACCCGAACTCGTGTAGACGAGGTTCTCCAGGTTGCCCTTGAGCGTGTAGGTGGCCAGGCTGGTGCGCACCGTGTCGATGCCTTCATCGGCCATCTCGACGATCACATCACGGACGTGGTCGACGGTGTAGGTGTCGTCGCCCGCTCCGCCAATCATGGTGTCAGCCCCCGCCCCGCCGTCCAGCGTGTCGTGACCCGAACCACCCATGAGTACATCGTTGCCCGAGGTGCCGGTCACGAGCTTGCCCGCCTCTGGTGATGTACCAGGAACGGAAGGAGATGACGGATCCGGCGCTGGGGTAGGTGATGTGTCTCCAGGCGGAGGTGCTGGAGTGTTGTCAGAAGGTGGTGATGAGGTGTCGGCGTTGAACTTGAAGTCACTCCCGCTGAGCTGAGCTATCTTGACGTTCTGCAGGACCAGCTTCTCCGCTCCCGCCGTGATGACTAAGTTGCCTTCCTTGCTCATCACCGCATGTGCTTGAACGTCCGAGAAGGTGGTCAGACCCAGGCTGCCCACGTCGAGCTTGTCGATGCCGATCTGGAAATCGGTGATGAAGGCCGTGCCGCTGTCGCCGCGCTTGAACACGAAGGTGTCGGCACCCTCGCCGCCGGTCAGCGTGTCGTTGCCCGACCCGCCCCAAAGCACGTCGTTGCCCAGCCCGCCACTCAGCTTGTCGTGACCGGCGCCGCCGCTGAGCGTGTCGTTGCCAGCCCCACCCACCAGCGTGTCGTTGCCCGACCCGCCCGTGATCGCGTTGTCGAAGCTGTTGCCCGTGCCGGCAAACGCACCCGTGCCGGTATAGACCAAGTTTTCCAGATTGCCGCCGAGCGCGTAGCTGGCCAGGCTGGTGCGCACCGTATCGGTGCCCGCGTTGGCAAACTCCACGATGGTGTTGCCGGTGTTGTTGATGATGTAGGTGTCGTCGCCGCGCCCGCCCTCGAGCTTATCCGCACCCGCTCCACCATCCAACGTGTCGTTGCCCTGCCCGCCCAGCAGACGGTCGTTGCCGGCCCCGCCGCTCAGGCTGTCGTGCCCGCCCGCGCCCAGGATCGTGTCGTTGCCGTCGCCACCCGAGAGGGTGTCCGCGCCATCGCCACCCGACAAAGTGTCGTTGGCCGCGGTCCCGGTCTTGGTGATGGAGGCGAAGTTGGAGGCATCCTGGTAGACGCGGATGTAGTCGATCTTGAACGGAGCTGGAAAAGGGGTGCCAGCGCTGACGGGGCTGCCGAAGCTGGAGCCGACCGACATGTCGGCCAGGATGTACATCGGGGCCTTGAGCGACTCAGGCGTGACCATGCGCCCGGTGACCTGACCGTCGAGATAGAAGGTGGTGTAGTCCGGCTGCCAGTCGACACCGTAGGTGTGGTAGCCCTGCGACTGGTCCGTGGCCACCGTGGCCCGCACCGTCTTGTCGATCGAGGTGTTAACGCCGTCCTTGGAGTACCACACGGTCTGGTGCAGGTAGTTGGGTCGGTCGGCCAGGTACTCGACGATGTCGATCTCGCCCAGCTTCACGTTGTCGGTACGCACCATGTAGAAGGCGGGCAGCAGGCCGGCGCCCGTGGGCATGTCGGCGCGCATCTCGACGTAGCCGTAGCGGAAGTCATAGGCGCCTGAGCCGGTGTTGATCAGTCCCGAGGTGTAGGGCGTCTTGATCACGTCGGCATCGGCCGCGGTGGTGGGGGCGGCCGTGATGGTAAGGGCGCCATCCTGGATCTTGAAGGGATCGGCGTCGGCGTGGCCACCGGAGCTGAGGGTGGTGCCGTTGTCGTCGAGGTAGAGCTGCTTCTCGTAGAACTGCGGCAGGTTGCGCGTACCGCCTTGGAAGGTGGTGTTCCAGGTCGGGCTGTCTGCGTTTGTGTTGAGATTGCTCCGTCCGTTGAACTCGTCGCTGAAGCTCAGCACACGCTTCGACAGATCGATCATGCTTATATTCCCCAAGGTAAGATTTTATTGGTTTATTATTGCTTTTATTCCAGTCATTCTGCGGCTGAATATGGCCAAGCTATGGCAAACAACATCGCTTAAGTTAATGTTTGATAAAGACGAGACGGAGAATGCACTATCAAGTTGTTAGTTTATGAAATAATTTATAAATAAATAGAATTTGTTATCATTATATATTTAGTCGATAATCTCAAAGACTTCTAGTCTGATGTATATAATATATATAACGAAATTTATATGTCGAGTCCATGCTTCATAAGTATGAACACAATCCTGATCGCTCTGCAAAGTTCTCTAGGAGATAGGCTTGTAAGCCAAACTTACGTTTTAGCGCTGCGTCTTAATACCGTGGGATCTTTCGGGATATAGAATGCTGATTGTAAATTAGTATACAATGGTGTTCAGAATACTTCACCCCACGCTGTTACAAGCGCCTGGCAGCTGATCAATCGATCCTCGCTTGCAGAGCCACGTCCTGCGTGCTCAGCCGGAGCAGGACGATGCACAATTGTAAAACTAGAACAGGTCAGCGTAAGCATTACCTTGGTACAGTTCTGGAGTATTATCTGGAATACGGCGGTTTTTCCGACGCCTAGATCCGCTGGGAAAAGGTGCCTGGAATGCAAAAATCTCAAATTTAAAAACAGTACCGCCCTGCTCGTACGGGGCTGCTCGCAACCTCACGTTCTGGGTGGGGTGGAAGACAGTAGCATGATTGGGTAGTCAGAAAGCGGTCTGCGTACTTACTACTTAGTATCAAAATTTATATTATTGAACATTGAGGAGAATATTACAGTAGAATATTTGCTGTTTAGTATTGAACGATACGACTGATTTTGTCTGAGGCTTAGGCACTTCAGAATGCCATGTGGCGCGTTTCTAGGCTCTCAAACCTAGTAGCGCCTTGCTTGGTGGGAAGCAGATCGGTTGCCACAATGCTTTGCCAGCAGGAGGCACTCATGGCCATCAACTTTAGCCACGATAAGGGTTGCAGCATTGCCCCACCACCGAACAAAGGTGCGCCTTACGCGCTCAAGGGCACCAACGGTGATGATACCCACCTTATCGGCTCGTCCGTTGATGGTGGTCCTGGCAACGACATCATCACGGGCACTGGGAACGCGAGCGGTACCATCCCCGGCAACGATTACCTCAAGGGCGGCCCCGGTGCAGACTCCATCCGGCCGGGCTTCGGCAACGACTTCGTTGACGGCGGTCCTGGCAACGACACCTCCGGTGGTGGACCGGGCAATGACACCCTTCTCGGACGGCAGGGCAATGACAGCCTGAGCGGCGGTCCGGGCGACGACAAGATCTACGGTGGTCAGGGAGCTGATACGATCTCGGGCAGCAGCAGCGGCAACGATTGCATCCACGGCGGCTCCGGCAATGACCGCTTGAACGGCGGCATCGACGATGATGTAGTGCAAGGCGACAGCGGCAACGACTTCATTGTTGGGAACCTCGGCAATGACACGCTCTATGGCGGGAGCGGGAATGACACTTTGAGAGGTGACGCGGGCGACGATCTCCTGTTTGGTGGCGCCGGCAAGGACGTGTTCTACTTCGGCAAGAACAGCGGCCACGATGTGATCGCGGACTTCTCCAAGTTCGACCAGATTGACGTGCGCGGCCTTGGGCTCAGCAGCTTCGCCGACGTTCAGGCTCATCTCACATCACATGGCGATGGGCTGACACTGACGGCGAACGGCACAACGATCGACATCCTGCACGTCACGCATCTAACAGCGGCCGACTTCATCATCTGACGTTGTTGGTTCGTATTGCAGCACCCTGATAAGCCCCGCTCGCCCGCCTTCTACGGCAGCGGGGCTTTCCATTGCCTAACGTGCTCAGGCATCCTAGCCACAATCTACCTTAAGTGGCAGATCAAGTGCTCGACTGAAATACGAACGTTTTCCCGTCATTCTAAAATCGTCCTGGATCTGCGCAGTGCTTCTTCGAGGGCGATGTCGGAAAAATATGGCTGGAAATCATCCGTCGGGGAAACGGTGTTTATGAGTCCTGACACTCGCGATGTTTCACTGCGAAGTTAATACGATGTGAGGACGATAGTGGTTTGCCAACCATGTTGGCTGTGCCACGGAAACCTCGAAGCACTCTGGGGAGTAAGCGATATGCCAAACAGGCGATCTCTTCCCTGAGTGACCTCGCAGGCAGCGTGTGCCGTTCCTGCCCTTCACAGCAGCGTTCGTGACTAGAGTGAAATCTGGAATGCCACAAAGGCGTATATCGCCGTTAGCGCATTATTAAGATGGGTCGTATGTAAGAGAAGCCTCTAGCGCTGATCAGCGATAACAAATGTTAGGCAATGATTATGCAGGATATGGGCTTCAAATCTCTCTTGGTTCTGGCGAAAATCGGCTACGAGCTGCGGGACGAATTTGCAGATACTCTTGATGATGATGTCGAGAGCGCATTTGGCCCGCTGCTAGAAGCCCTCGACGAGACAGGTGGCATCCTGCGGCTCGCCAATGCCGAATATGAGTGGGTGAGCGACGGAGCTTTCTTCGAGGCTTACAGCGCGGCCGGACATGAAGGCTCATCTGCCCACGTAGAGAAGCGATCAGGCTTGGAGCACTGGAGCATGGCTTCCTAGGCGCACCTCAGCCGACCGGCGAGGCCGCCCTTAGCCAGGGGTGGCCCGCCTATCATGTAAGCTTGATGTGTCGGCGGCTGGACGGTCAGGAATGGCGCGTTTGCCTCAGGGCACATTAAAGCCTGGACAGGCGCAAGAAGCGCAGCGCTGCAGAGATGCGCCCTTAACCTGGCGCGATAAGGCCGGACTGATCGCACCCAACCCATCGCATTTGATCGACTTATCGCAGAGTTACAGCACCTCTGGGCACTATCATCCCACCCACGTCAAAGGGGTGGTCGATGTCGCGCAGTGTGATTGGGCAGGTGGTGAGGCGAGTACGCTTCGTTGTCTACGAGCCGGCTGCTCCCGGCCTACCTTGGCTTTCGGTGTGTCTTGGGCCTGATGACGAGATCATCGGTGTGACCGGCTGTCCCTCTGCTGAGGCCGCCAAGGCTAAGACCGAAGCTTGTGCCGCTCGTCTAGCGAGCAAGTTTGAGAACGCTCAGGTGACGCGCCTGACAGAGTACGGCTCCCTTCACTGAACACCATAGGTCATAGAACCCGTTGTTCTTCGCCGCGTCGCCTTTGCGCTGCTCCTAAGGCAGTTTGGTGACGAGATCGATTGTCGTCGTCGTGCGGCAATGGCAGGCGCATGTTGGCGGAAGTGAACAGCCGAGGAAGGCGCGTTGGTACAAGCGCGTGCTGTGCGCGTCATGCCGAGGATGAAGCAGGGACAAGGCGAGACTGATACGCCGATCAAACTGGAAGTCGTGCCCCGGCGGAGCCTGCGCCGCGAGGAGGCCGCGCGCGACGTCGGCATCAGCACCGCAAAGTTCGATGCGTGTATGAAGTCGCTCTCGCCGACCTCTTTGCTGTGGTCGCACCAAAGCAGACTGACATCCGGGGCTGAGTTTCGCGCTGGGCCTACCCGCGCGAAGGCAAGCTCACACGGCCTGCTCGCCATGTTGCGATCAGGCCATCCTCTCCCCAAAGGTCGTAGGGGCGACCATCGCTCATCTGCGATGCCACGCGGCAAGCCTCAGCCTGATCAGTCGTCAAAATCTGTTCAATTCGTGCGATGGACTGATCGCGCCTCCGCACAATCAACCTGAAGAGGCGGCATTCAGGCTTAAGGGGACGCCGTGCCTCAGGGCCCCGGCGGGTCAGGTGCGAGCGTCCACCAGAAGGAGGCGGCATATCTCCGCCGCGTCGGCAAAGTGCGGTCAGGAGCGAAAACCGACTGGCGGGAAAAAGCGACATGCTCATACTCTGCAAGCCTGGAGCAAAGCGCAGCCAACAGGAAGACGGGTGCGCCCGCGCCTGAACGGTGCTCCGCAGGTGAGCCCCACTTGCGCGATCGCAGCGGAGGCCGTGCGGACTTTCGGTATGTTCAAACCAGGACCCGACAGGAGCGAACCTGAGTGAGATACCCCACCCGTCTCCTCTGCCGTAGGCTCTCGTGCGCCTGCCGGGGATTAGGCCGCGCTGGTGTGTTGCCAACTCACCGCGCTACGGCGCTCAATCAACTCCATGATGGCATCGGTCGTGTGACGCAGGCGCATCTTCGTCGCCGTCAACTCCCCGCTCAAGGAGGGGTAGAGTGCATCAAACACCATCTCTTCCTTGAAGGCGTGCTCGATGAGCAGGTCCTCGACTTCGTGACGGACAGGGTCAAGGAACTCGACGCCAAAGCCGTGAGCTTCACGTCGAGCGATGCGGCAGGCACGAGGCGAGCTACTCCCTCCAATGGACAGATCGAAGCTTGCTGGAACGGATCGACGTGTGTGTGGCTGTACGAAGGCTCCGAGCGTCGAGATGTCGGTGATCGTGCAACGGACTGGGGCGCTAAGCTGCGGGATGAAAATCCGCGCGTCCAAGCGGCAAGGTTGCCTCTGCACTCGTCTCTGCTCAGACATTTCACGCCCCTTGAGTGAGTCTTGCTCCATGACGTTTAAGTAATATCAGTATCAGAAACTTAAGAAATCGTAAACTTCAGCATTAATGATTGTGATTATTGTATGATGGCCATCTCTAAATGGTGCGGCTCAGGGCGATCATTTGTTGGTGCGCGGTCTTGTAGTCTAGATACTGATTAGCTCGGATTGCAGGCGTTGATGTCCGTCCCCGCCTTCTCACTCCTTGAGGCTACCTTGATGACAGGACCGCTGGAGGGCGGGCTCGGAGCCCTGGACCGGCTCATTGCTGGGGCAGAGAGACGACGGGTCGAGCAGATGATCCACATCGCTGTCTTGCTCGCGGACGAGGGAGACGTGACCGAGACACAAGCCGAACTGGCACGGACAGAGAGGTTGCTGAGGATCATGCGTACCCAACGCACACTGCTGATCCGTGCGCAGCCCGCAGCAGTTCCACAGATCGACGACCGCAGGCTTCTGCATACATAACCACGGCGGCCCAGCAAGAACGATTCTCGCACCCGTCGTAGATGTCATCTGCAGCTTGACGAGCTAGAGCATCGCCGACGCCGTCCCGCCGCAAGGCCCCCAGTAATCTATTCCGGGGGCCGTATCCCCCCCTGTCACCAGAGCCTAACGCCCGCCAGCCTCAGGCGTCTGCGGGCGCCTCAGCGCCCTTGGGCGGACGCCCACGGCGCTTTGCAGGAGCAGCGTCACCTTGCGTCTGCTCACCCTCGGCTGCCGCAGCGGGTGATTTGCGACGCTGCTGACCCAGACCCAGGCTCCGGGCGAGTTCGGAACGTTGCGCCGAGTAGGCAGCCGACGTCATCGGGTAGTCGGCAGGCAGACCCCACTTCTCACGATAAGCCTCAGGTGAGAGGCCCCGCAGGGTCAGATGCCGCCGCAGCGTCTTGTAGGGTTTGCCGTCCTCGAAGCTGATCAAGGCATCGGGCGTGATCGACTTGCGCACCTGTGCCGGCGTCGCCTTTTCGGCCTTCGGTGTCTCGGTCGATGCGGCACCTGTCAGGCCCTGCAAGGCCGCGTGCACGTTTGCCATTAAGCCCGGCAGCTCAGAGGCTGGGAGGGAGTTGTTCGCCACGTAGGCGACGACGAGCTCAGCCGTGAGGCTGACGGCACGGGATTGTGATGATGTTGCCTGATCATCCATATCGTTGCTTGTTCCCGAAAGAGCTTCGCGCAAACCTGCAGCCCCATCAACTCACCGGTTCAACGTCGGTGACGTGTCCCAGGCCACCAGCCACAAGATATTTGCGCATAATGCGCCTTAACGATTTGTTGGCAATATTTCTATAGCTGGATTTAAGTTTCTGAGGATCTTGCCCATGCGTGTGTTGCTGATCGAGGATGACGCCTCCGTCGCGCAGAGCATCGAGCTGATGCTCAAATCCGAGAGCTTCAACACCTACACCACCGATCTCGGTGAGGAAGGGATCGATCTCGGCAAACTCTACGACTACGACATCATCCTGCTGGATCTGACACTCCCCGACATCTCAGGCTACGAGGTCCTGCGGTCCTTGCGTGCCTCGAAGATCAAGACGCCCATCCTGATCCTCTCGGGCATGGCCGGCATCGAGGACAAGGTGAAGGGCCTCGGCTTCGGCGCCGACGACTACCTCACCAAGCCCTTCCACAAGGACGAGCTCGTCGCCCGCATCCAGGCCATCGTGCGGCGCTCGAAGGGTCATGCCCAGTCGGTGATCACCACCGGCGACCTCGTCGTGAACCTCGACCAGAAGACCGTCGCGATCGCAGGCAGCTACGTGAAGCTCACGGGCAAGGAATACCAGATCCTGGAGCTTCTTGCCCTCCGCAAGGGCACGACGCTGACCAAGGAGATGTTCCTCAACCATCTCTACGGCGGCATGGACGAGCCCGAGCTGAAGATCATCGACGTCTTCATCTGCAAGCTGCGCAAGAAGCTCGCCAACGCCTCTGGTGGCAAGAACTACATCGAGACCGTCTGGGGCCGCGGCTACGTGCTACACGATGGTGTCTCGGAGATACGAGCTTTGGCGAGTTGACGCCTTCGAAGCCATACGGCAGCGCAAGATGGCAGATACCTCTGTCAGTAAGCAGGCCCCCTCCCTGTGTGAGCCTGTCGCAAAGATTTTTGGCCTAGAAAATTATCCTCTCTACGCAGGCACTAGCCGCTTCGATGGGGCTATATCAGGCCCATCGAAGCGACTTCCATACCTCATCGAACGGGGTGAGCAGGGTGTGTGCCGTGCTGCTGAGAGATGATTTTTTCGGGCCTTGAACGTTCGCGACAGGCCCCTCCTTGTGGCTCTCAGCGTTGGCAGACGGGTAGTTGCCGGCACCATCAGTGCCAACGCGGTTTGGGGCAAAGAGCGGCTCGGCTGAGAGCATCTTGCGGAAGAAGCGTTTGGCCGCGTAGAGGTCGCGGTTGGCGGACAACAGGAAGTCGACCGGGTTGCCGTGCTTCTCGATGGCCCGGTACAGATAGCGGCACTCGCCGCGCACCTTGATGTGGGTCTCGTCGATCCGGACCGAGCCGCAATGCGGTTTGCGGACCTGCCGCAGTCTCTTCTCGATCAGCGGCGCATAGGCGAGCACCCAGCCGTTTTGGGTGGATTGGTCCACTTCGACGCCGCGCTCCAGAAAGAGCTCCTCGATGTCTCGGTAGCTCAGCGGGTAGCGCAGGTACCAGGAGACGGCCTGGACAATGAGCGCCGCCTCGTAGTGCTAGCCTTTGAGGCTGCCTTGGGCGCCCTGCTTCAGCGTCGCAGCGATAGCGGGCAGGATCATGGGCCAGCTCCAGAATGGAGCGACAAGCTGGACAGGTATGCCTAACGAGCCGTGGACGACGTCCTACGCGCGTTTGCGACAAGCCCCTCTGTCTTCCGTCCTGGTGGACGCATCCATTAACGTTTCATTAACCAATGTAAGGGCACTCGTACACGGGTGGTAAAGTCCACTACTCCACGCGTCCGCTTTCCCGCAGAGTGGACCCGTGGCGGAGCGAGAGAGTGGGATGGTGAGATGAAGACAATCGCGGTCATTGGCCTCAAGGGAGGTTCTTCGAAAAGTACCGTTGCACTGCACCTAGCTGTCTGTGCAGAGGCAGCCGGTCTCGCGGTCGCGGTGATCGATAGCGATCCCCAGGCATCCGCCCACAAGTGGTTCGAACGACGCGAAGTGGAAACGCCATCGATCATCCGTGAGATTGATGGGGACGCGTTCACCAAGCTTCAAAGCATCGCTCATAAGAACGGCACCGACCTCTTAATCATCGATACGGCCGGAAAGGCCGAGTCTACCGCCCTCGCCGCTTGTGAAATTGCGGACATGGTCTTGGTACCTGTCCGGCCGACACAGTTCGATCTCGAGACGTTGAGCACGGTCAAGCGGACCGTTCGGATCGCCGAGAGGACGTCCGTCACCTGGGTGATGCTGTCTCAGGTCCCGACAGGCAGCAACGCTGGCAGGATGATCGAGGAAGGCGAAGCCGCTATCCAGGCATACGGACTTAATTTGGCGCCGGTCCGGATCGCGACACGTGCGAGCTACGCCTACGCGATGTCGGCTGGTCAGACCGCCACTGAGTTCGAGCCGCGAGGCAAGGCTGCTTTAGAAGCAGGTGCAGTCTACCAGTGGGTCAGTGGTCTAGTGGGCTGTGCAGCGAAGCCCACTCGTGAATTAGTTGACGCGTGAGGGGGTGGACTCGTGAGTAAGCCTGTGAAACAAGCCCGCGCTTTCGCCATGCCGGCTGGAGACTTGGAAGACGTGGTCTCGCCCGCTGCTGCAAGCAAATCGGTTGACGCCGTGCCGGAAACCGTGGTGGCGCCTCCGGCGAATAACGGACGGCCCATGTACCGCGAGGGCAAGAAGAACCTTTCAGTGTGGCTTGACGAGAAGGCGTTCCGCCAATTCAAGTCGCTAGTGGCCGAAGAGGGTGACACGCTTCAAGACTACGTCATCAAGATGCTCAACCGCGAGTTTGCGGCCAAAGGGCGCCCGCAGATCGCGAAGTAGGTTCGCTCACGAGAAGACGCGTGCACCCGTCCTCTCGTGGAATATACCACGAGACAAATCGTGGGAAAGTGATCTAATTCACGAGTGGACTAGTATGATAGTGGGATAGTGGGCGTGTAGGTTCAAGGGCGGTCATATTGTTCGCATGCTTCGCTCCCATGCTTGCCGTCTGTTGCAATCCAGCAGTTTTCATTTTGCAACGATCCAACACGCCACTGCCAGCGCTCGGTGTGGGAACTCCGCTTCCTGTTAGTGCTGGACGGGACAGCGCGACCGTTGACTTAACCATGCTCGCCACGCGACATGGCGTGTCTGGCTGCGCTCGCCCTCAGGGACGAGTCGTAAGCCGACAACCATCAGGGATGAGCGCCGCGAGAAAGACCTAAGCCCAAAACGCCAACGGCCTCGTTCCCTGGCAGGAACGAGGCCGTCGAAAATCGAATGGGTCTCGGGGACCGCGTTACAGCTCCCCAGACATCATAACACCGGTCAGGTGTCAATCGGGATCGCTTCCCGAAACGATGGCGCTTTGCCTTTTGACGGGGACAGCTGATGCTGCGCCTCCTGCTTTGCCGCGGCCCGAGCAAGGATCGGGACCGATGTTTCACGCCGCCATGCACGCCGCGATCGAAGGCGCGCGAACGCTCGCGCAGATGGACGAGCTGTCGCGCCAGCTTTGGCAGGGGCACGGGGCAGGGGTCTTGGGCGACCAGGAGGCCCAGATCCTCGCCGAACGCCTTCACGGGCGCCGCAGCGCGATCCGAGAGGGCATCCGGCCGGTCGGCATCCCGGCAGGCCGGGCGAGCTTGTTTCCGCCGCGCAGGAGCCTCAGGAGCCCCGACCGCATGGCATCGTTGGAGAGGCGGCGGCTCCTGGCCTGCTCCGGCCCGTTGCCGCCTCAGCTCGCTGCACGCTTCACGGAGGGGCAGCGGGCCGTCCTGCGCATCGTCGGCGACGAGGTCGCGGCTAAGGGCGTGTGTGGCCTCTTCATCGACGCTATCGCCGCTCGAGCCGGTGTCTGCCGGCGCTTGGCTCAGGGAGCTCTACGCCTTGCAGCTGGCGATGGGCTGCTGACGATCGAGGAGCGCCGGCACCAGGGCCGGAAGAACTCGCCCAACCTGGTGCGCATCATCAGCCGTGAGTGGCAGGTTTGGATCCGCCGGGGAGGGGGGCAGAAGCGAAGCGGGATTGCGCTGGCTGCTGAGGGCTCCTCTCAGTTGAAGGCCCTAGGGTGCAAAGCGTTTCGCCCCACGGATAAGGGGATAACTCTGGGGACGAATTTACCACCAAAACCCTCCAAGAAGCTGCCGGAACGGCAGAGCCTTACCCATCGGTAGCGCGATCTCCGATCCTCTTCAGATAAGCAGACCCGGCGCAGCCATGCGTGGGGCACGGGCGGCTGATCGCTTTGCCGAACGATGCGAACAGCCGAGCCTGCTCATACATCCAGGATCTCTCCCGCTGATGCGCCAGCCCCGGTCCGGACCGTCGCCAGGTTGCGTCAGCACAAAGAGCACACGATGACAGGCCTGCATGGGCTAGTTCCCTGCGCTTGAGCCCGTGACGCCTCGGCCGGGTGATCGTGTGAGGGTCGGCGAGGCGGAGAACAGGAACCGCGTCGCCGGCCCATGGTCACCAAGGGTTTCTCGGGTGTGATTAGGGCGGGGATAAGATCGCTTAATCTTCCGCCGTGATCCTCCGGCTGCATCGTTGCCCCCACGCGCCTGCTAGGTCCAGCCAGTGGTCAGGATCCTGCGCATGCCCAGCCTTTCTGCCCTCATCGTCAGCGCCTGCCTGTTTGGTTGCGTTGTCGCTGGGCTGTTCGTCCTGGCGGATGCTTCCGCTCGCACACAGCTACAGCAGACCGTGATCGCCTCCCGTGCGCTCCAGCTCGACCCAAAGCCCACCGCTGCGCTTTCCCGCGTGAAGGTGGCCCCCCTAGACAGACAGCGCCTGAGCGCCGCCATCGCCATGATCAGCCACCCCGATGCCGAGTGAACCTGAGTTCGCGCCCTCTCCAACGCTCACAGAAGGGAGCAATCAGGACGCGGATGAGGTTGGCGGGTTTTAGCTGGCAGATCCCATGTCCGAGCATCTCAGGCGTCATCCCGATCCGATCGACCAAGGTGCGCAGGCCCGTGCCCATGGCCGGAAGCGCGAATGCTGTCCCTATCCCGCCGGCTCCGAGGAGCGTGAGGCTTGGCTGGAAGGCTTCATGGGGATACCGCGCGATCGGCCCAGGGATCTGCCGCTGAGCTGAGCCCGGACTGGCATGGTCCACTCATGGCGCACGTTGGCGACGCAAAGGGACATCCATGGTCCAGAACCGCTTGCTCAGGACCGAACACGCCTTCACCAGGGCGGATCGGCATTGGCGCACCGAGATTGACCCCTCCTTCGGTGCGGACGGAGTGCTGCGCTACGGCCACCTGTCGCAAGCGTGAGGGGAGCCTAAGACCGCGAAGCGCCGCGCCTTCGAGGCGCGGCAGGAAGCCATGACCGCTTGGCGGCAGGCGCGGCGTCCTGTCCCGACCTGAAGCGAGCGGCTGTGTGGCCGTCGGCAGTTCCATTCCTGTAAACCCAGACTCCTCGCCTCGGTGCCCAGCTCGCATGGGTACTTCACTGACTGGGTCGACCGGGCTACCCGCAAATTGCGCTGTGTTAATCCGCCTACAACAAACCGGCCAGTGCTTGTCAGGAAACCCTACCGGAAAACGACGTTCGTGGAGGCCCTGTGAGCTTCGGAGGTCACCGCCTGATCGCTGTCGTAAGACGCATGCTGGGCCAGGTGCCAAGGCACTGTTCCCGACGAGGCTGAGCGCTGATCCTGCTAGTCTGCCTTGCTCGAGGTTAGAGCTGTGCGATCTCTGCGTGTAACCCTTTGCCTCAACTATCCTATGATTGTACGGCGTCCTACTTGCGAGATCGCCTTCGCAGCGTCCGCAGGCCTCCCGTTTCCCGCCTCGGCGCAGGCGCACGTAGCGCGCACGCGGTATTAAGGTTTTGAGCCCTATTTCGCATCAAAACAGCCGATTTGAACGAGTCCGTCCGACGGGAAACGGATGGCGGTACAAACGTAGAAAGCCCCGTCCCATGAGAGGCTTGGCCGATTTCAAGCGCTGTTGGTCTTACCGGTTTGCCGCCCCTTCTGATCTGCTGCTGGCAGCCCCAACATGTGCGCGCTGGCGGGTGAATGGACCCAAACCCCCCGGCAAATCTCGCCAGGGCCCCCCGGCAAATTCTGCCGGGCTTAAACAAAGAACTTAAACAAACATCTTATGGGAGTAGCGCGAGCCGCGGGCGCGAGGCCTACCCGACCAGCAGGTGAAACCGTCTCGCTTGGCAGGATCAGGCTGGTGATCTGGCTCGACGGGACTGCACACGCGCTACCTTGCTGATCAATGACCTCTACGGGCCTGCACACCCCTGTAGCAGGGCCACGACAGCCGCCGTATGCGGGAGTTGACCACTGGGGCGCGCCGTGGCGGGCCAGCCGAGCGTCTCTAAGGCCTCGAGCTACTTGACCTCGGTTCCGAGCCCCAAAGCCGCTGGCGCAGCCTCTGAGGCCATTCCAGGCCTATCGGGATTTGGGGACGATCGAGCCCCGAAGCGCTGCGGGCTAGGATCCTGGAGGCCCTACTTGCTGTTTTTCCCGTGTTGGTTCGAGTCCGTTGGACCCCACAGACCTAAGTGAGCCCGCTTGTCGGGTTGGCCGATAGCCGGAGCGAGAGGTCCTTGATCAAGGGACCAAGAGGTTCAACGATACCGTTTTACCGACGTTGTATATTCAGTATAGTTTTTCCGACATGTGGTCTGCAAGAAGCTGCCCCCTCAGAGCTGTTTCAACCGCGTGTCTCGCAAGCTGCTCCGTAGACCACTAATAGGGGGCACTGCGATGGGCAGAACGGCGCATGGCTGATGCCGTAACCGCGGTCGATCTCAGCAGCCAACGTGCCGGCCTGCTGCTCCCTGGTAAGAGTGTTGATCTCTCGTCTGCGAAAACGGCGCGGCTTCATCGGCCGTCGCCTCATCGGCGGCCTCGATCAGCAGCACGCGCACAGGGAAGCTCCTCCAAAGGTTGCCGCATCCTGAAGGGACATCGGCAACAAACGGTTGAGCTGGCTCTCATGCCTGTTTCAGCCCGCCTCAAGGCCGGGGGTAGGGCCCCTGGAACAGATCCCCGCCTGCCTTGCGCCGGAACAGGGTGCGCCAGCGACGGCGCTGATGTTCGGGCCGATCGTGGTTCATGTGGCAGCGCTGGCAGAAGGCGGCGAGGTTCTTGCTCGCGTTGTTCGCCGTGTCGTGGTCGCGGTGGCCAGTCGCTAGGACCACGCGCGTGGTCCGCACACGCCCGAGGATGTCATCAGTCCCGATCGCAAGACAGATGAAGCGGCCTGCCCCGTCGCGCCAGGAGCCTTCCGCTCCATCCCACCAGCGGCCATCGCCGAGATGGAAGACGCGCTGTCCATGCGGACGGGCGCAAACCTCGCAGCGCCCCTTTGCACGCTGAAAGCGGATCACGACCGAGAGCTGGGGCCAATCGATCGGATAGAAGAAGCGGTGTTCCCGCCGGATCGGCATCGGCGTCAGGCCTGACGTGCCGCATCCGCAGCAGCGGCGGCCTGGCTGCGAGCCCGAGCCTGAGGGAAGTAGTTGTAGAAGGTGTCCCGGCTGACCCCGAGGCGCTTGGCAATGGCCGCGATCGAGATGGTGCCTGATTGTAGCAGAGCACGCGCGGCCTCGATGTCAGCCTCGGTCAGCTTCTTCGGACGACCACCTTTGCGGCCTCGCGCCAGGGCGGCCTTCAGCCCCTCCATCGTGCGCTCGCGGTTGAGATCGAGGAAGTACTCGGCCATGGCGCCATGCATCTGCAGGGCAAAGCGCCCGTGAGCGGTGTCGCTGTCGAACTGCTCGGTCAGGGAGCGGAAGTGGACCTCCTTCTTCCGCAAGCTGTCAATGGTGCGCATCATCTCGACGAGGGAGCGACCGAGGCGATCGAGCTTCCAGACGACGAGCACGTCGGTAGGACGCAGGTAGGCAAGCGCCGCTTCGAACTCGGGGCGCTTGCTCCCCGCCTTGCCGGACTTCTTCTCCTCGAACAGACGCTCGCACCCAGCCTTGGTCAGCGCGTCGCGCTGCAGGTCGAGGTTCTGGTCGAGGGTGGAGACGCGGGCATATCCAACAAGCATGTCGGGATAGTGATCTAAGTGCGTTTAGTCCGCAATAGAAATCCGGTCATATTTTCCCGACGGAAACAGGGCACTTTCCAGCTGCTCAGACTGAGCTCCTCAAGAACGCCGGGAAAACGGTCGTTTTAACGACAGCCTGGCGGCTTAAGTTCGCCCGCCGGAGCTGTTTGGGTCGTCGATGTGGTAAGCGGGGTATCTAGACGTTGGCAAACGCCAGCCTACGAAAGTATTTCTGGCGAGTTTCCTAAGCGCGCTCTAGGCTCAAGCGGCTATGGAGTTCTTCCTCATACTTCATAAGTTTTTTGCCCTCTTTAAGGGCTAAGTAGTATTTCCTGTCCGTAAGGTTCTTGTAGATTTCCGCAATGAATAGAGCCATGCTTGGTGCTGCGTCCATTATTTCTTTAGACAAGTCTACAAATTTTTGATCTAAGTCGTTGTTTAAATCAAGAAAATAAATCATCTGAAGCAGAACATAGAGATGTTCACATGCTGTTGAGGCTTCAGAAGCTGGCAGCATATCTTTCTCACGAAGGAATTTTGCTTCAGTTTCGAATATGAGACGGGCACGACGGTCGCCATTGCGCACGGAGACGTTGGCTATGATGATGCGCTCATGCGGCGCCAAATCGACGTTAAGGGCCATTGTGCATCTCCCCTGCTATCGGCACTCCTAATATGCCCGATCTTAACGAGTGACTAACCACTGACGCTAAGAGCTTGACGTTGATACATTTTGAGGCACAAATTTAAGAGAAGATCAGGATCTTTAGCGTCCTTTCGACCCATCGCTTGAAACCAAGCGATTTCAGATCGAACAGGATCTTCCCACATGTCTTCCAGCATTACGCTCTCGGCCGCCTCGCGTCAGAACCTGCTCTCCTTGCAGGACACGGCCAGCCTCACCAGCACGACCCAGAACCGCCTTGCGACGGGCAAGAAGGTCTCCTCGGCACTCGATAATCCTGTCAACTTCTTCACTTCTCAGGCACTCGACAGCCGAGCGGGCGATCTTAACGGATTGCTGGATGGCATCTCCAACGGCATTCAGACCATCCAGGCTGCCAACCAGGGCATCACCTCGATCCAGAAGCTGGTTGATCAGGCGAAGTCAATTACAAGTCAGGCGCTTGCGAGCAAGAGCTATACGACTGTAGGAGCCGGCGGAACTATTGCTGACGCTGCCGCTGATGCGACCCTGAAGATCAAGGTCGATGGGCTCGATAAAAGCATTTCTATCAAGAAATACACTGCAGCTGCTCCAACCGCTACTCCTCCGACTCTTGCATCAGGCGATGATAAGGACGCAATCATCGACAAGCTCAACGATGCTGCTGGCAGTAAAGTGTTTTCGCTCGATAGCGGAAAATTAGCCGTTTCCGGTAATGCGAAGATTGAAGTTACTGACTCAGATACGCTTACGGCTCTGGGTTTCACCGCTAACACTGCTGGTACGAACGCAAAAGAACTGACTGTCGAAGATAAGAACCGGACTTCTCTGGCCAAGCAGTTCAACAGTCTCCTTTCGCAGATTGATCAGCTTGCTAAGGATGCCAGCTATAACGGTGTAAACCTCATTAGCAGTGGTGATAAGGCAAATAAGCTGCACATTGCTTTTAATGAGAATAACTCTTCCAGTCTAGACGTCTCCGGGTCAGATCTGACCTCTGGAGGGTTGAAGCTTGATGCTATCGACGCATCCGATTTAACTAAGGCTTTCCAGTCGGATACCGACATCAGCACCACGGCGAGTCAGCTTACGACTGCAAGTTCAACTCTGCGCTCACAGGCTTCGACCTTCGGTTCAAACCTCTCGGTCGTTCAAAACCGTCAGGACTTTTCGAAACAGCTGATCAATGTCTTGGGCGTTGGCTCGGCCAACCTGACAAATGCGGACCTTAACGAGGAAGCCGCCAACTCGCAGGCCTTGTCGACCCGCCAGTCGCTCGGCATCTCGGCTCTCTCGCTCGCCAACCAGGCTCAGCAGGGCGTTCTCCAGCTCCTCCGCTAAGCGGACTAGCTTCAACGATTGGAAGGCGGCTGGGGAAACCCCAGCCGTTTTCGTTTGGGCTACCGCCTTTTCAAACCTGCTTCCCAATGCTGCTTGAAGACCTTGGTCCTGCGGCTATACCCAACCACGGTCCTCGGAGCGCCAACGGTGAGCTGCCCGAGTTTATAATCGCACTTACGCGAGCGATCCCGGATCAGCCCACCGCGCTGCGATCCAGATACTGAATTTTTGAACTCTAAGCAGCTTTTCCTAACAGGTTTGAGTGTCATACCAGGCCTCGTTGATCAGGCCTCACACTGAGTAGTGGTACTGAGCGGGCTGTGATTCAGTCCTTGGGTTTGAAGCCTGAGGAGGATGCGATGGCTGCTCCAGTGCCGCTACGATCGGATTTCGACGCGCAAGCCTTGCGCGGTCTGGCCAAGGGTTCACGCGATCCGGCGCAGACCCGCCGCCTGTTGGCGCTGTCTGTGATCGCCGCGGGTGGTCTGCGTTCGGAGGCGGCCGAGATTGGCGGGGTCGGGTTGCAGACGGTGCGCGATTGGGTCGTAGCTGCATACAATATACCAGGAACTATTGCGCTATTATCGGCGTTCGGCATCGGAATTATCCTGCTATCATTGGGAGGAACGATGCTCTATACGTCCCATCACCTCTACAGCGACCCTGATCTGACCGTTGCGGGAGCCGAAGCAAAACGCGATCTGGCAGCAAGCTCAGACGCCGAAGCCATCCACGAGGCCGACGTGTGGCTGCGATCCTCGCGCGTCCTTGCGCGGTTTAATGGTGATGCCCAACCGGTGGCTGAACTGGTGCTCCGAGATGGCCGGGAGGTTGGTCGCGTGAGCCTGGGGTAGTCGGGTAAGCCGAGGGAGCTACCTCGAGCATGCGAGGATGTGGGTGCCACAAACGTGGGAAGGCTCAGCCCTCCCACTCCTCGTCGTTCTCGTCTGACACCACGTCGGAGAACGGCACCGCCATCACGTGCCGTCCCTCCTCATCTGAGATCTCGAACGAGCAGACGAATCAATCCCGGATCATGCTCATCTGGTGCCGCATGATCAGATCCCGGGCGGCGTTGAGTGCATGCACGCGGGCGGCGTTCACATCCGACAACTCGTTGCCTTCCTCGTCAACGGCGAGCCCCTTAGGGCCGGCACGATGTCTGATGCTGAAGAAGTGGGCCTGTCGCAAAAATTTTTGCCGCAGGAATTTATGCTCTCAGCGTGGGCGCACCCTGTTTCAATGGAGCGGTGTCGCCCCTCATCAAGCAGCTTCGCCAGCTTCAGCAAAGCGGGGGAAGAAGGCAATGGGTAGGTGTAACGCCCTGTTCGGAGAAGATTATTTCGGCCAGTGAGCGTTTGCGACAGGCCCTGCGGAAATGCCCATTAGCGGAGCTCTTGATACGGTTGCCTACGCTCGTCGGAGTTGGGCTCTCACGGGTTTAAGGTCCGCTGCGGCAGAGCGACCGTTGAGATCCTGTGTCACCTCCGGATTGCCGAGCCATTTCCATGCCGCATTAAACGTCTTGAAGGTATGCTTGGCGTTGGTGAATGGCTCCGGCCGCTGTTCAGGCGATAAATCCTCCAGCAGTTCAACACGCCAACTCTTAGGATTGCCGCTGGCTGAGATGTTGCGGACAAAGCTGCCAATGACCTGTTCGTTGAGCAAAAGGTCGTAGCTTCCGGCGGCGAGTCGATGAAGCGTGTAGGCCATTACGCAAATCCATACTTAGGCAGGATGAGTAACTATCATCGTGAGTGTGCTCGGTGTTCCGTCGAAGCTGGCGACTAGGCGCATCCTGAACCGGGTTGGGCCGCTTCTCCCTGCCTGCGTATTCCGCAGCATCGGACCAGGAGAAACCGACCTGCCTCGCCGTCGTTATCGGAGTGAGGCCGGTCAGTTCGTTGGGAGGGGGAGCCTTGCTCGCCTGTCATGCTCATCGGCTTTCCCATGTGCGCTAACGGTGCGCCAGCTTGCCGGTGCAGCTTCTTGACTCAAGAATTGTAGCTGACGAGCGCCACCACCCACGATCCGTGTTCCTTTACGAGTGCCTGCGCCTCAGCCTCACTGGTGCTGGGATGAGTGGGGCCAGAAGGCTGGATCTCGTAGACATCATAGCTTGCAGCCTTACTCGTCGGCCCAACGTGTCCGAAACCGCGAGGGGCACGGCCGTAGTGGTGGTCGAAGAGGAGGACTGCAGCGTCAGGCGAAGCCACGTCCCCGACCTCGCCGAATCGTGCCGTGTCGCCATAGACCCGCCCGGTCACCCTCTCAATCGCGATGAAGCGCGCCATGCCGCCCTAGTCCCGCCTGTTCTATGTTCGGAGGTGGTCCCAGCCGACACCCGGTGCAAGCTGAAAGCTTTTAGTGACGAGGAGGCAACGCAGCTTCCTTCAAGGTAGCGGCTATCACCTCGTGCGCTACACCCACGGGGTCCAACCCCGTCCTCACGCCATTCGTCGCGCAAGGCGCAAGCGGTCCGATTCCGTTCTTCGGTCGCTGGTAGTGTTCACGCTGCCTTGAGCGAGACAGCCTAGGCTGAACGAGGAAGTCAGTGTTTCGCCCGCCCGCGCGTTAGTCCAGTTCTGCCTGTGCGTCGTGGATCTGCAAGCCCTTGACGGGATATCATTTCCTTCCGCCCGCGAGTAGCGTTGCTGGATGTCCGCTTGGCGCCTCTACTTCGTGGCTATGGTTGCCCTTGCCGTGCCGGTTGGCGGCCTTTGGATTCAGCTCTGGCAGGTTTGCGCCACACTGAAGTGGCTTGAGCCTGAACCCGACGTCCTCGCGCTTGCAACTCTGTCCATTGGAGTGAGTGGGGCCTTGGCGTTGCTCGTGACAAGGGCGCGTTCAAAGGCCTATCGAGGCGCGACGTCTCTGCGACTGGGTAGGTAGAGGTTTAAGTGGCAGCCCAGAAGTTGAACGGTGTAGCCGGCGGAATGGCAGCCGCTTCAGGCAGGCGAACCCTTACTCGGTAAGCGGTCACGTCACGAATCTCCTAATGATATGGTGGCCAGACCGCCAATCTAACCCATAATGCTTAGCTGATGGTGCCGCCTAAATATCCCAAATTTTCCTATATCATGAATGCACGTCTGACATATCAATCGGCTAATATCACTTTCCGTCTTGATTAATGCTGCCAGATGTACGAATTGAGTAGTGTGGGGGCGTGAGAATTGAAAAGTGACATGACCGAAAAGACAGAAATCCAAAAGACCGACTTCGTTGATCTCGCTACTGACATCGTTGCGGCATATGTGTCGAACAACCCTGTTCGGCTTGCTGACCTGCCGGACTTGATCCGAAGCGTTCACGCGGCACTCAGCTGTCTTGCCAACGGGACTGCCCAGAGTGCGGCGGAGCCCGAGGTCGAAAAGCCGACCGCGGCCCAGATCCGCAAGTCTGTAACGCCTGAGGGCATCGTCAGCTTCCTGGACGGCAAGACCTACAAGACCATGAAGCGTCACCTAACAGGCCATGGCCTCGACCCGCAAAGCTATCGTCAGCGCTTCGGTCTGCCTGCCGACTACCCAATGGTTGCTCCCGAATACGCGGCGCGTCGCTCAGACCTGGCGAAGTCCATCGGTCTTGGCCGGATCACTGGTCGCGATGAGGACGAGCAACCGCAAGGCCGCAAGAAGGCGGCCTGATCATCGCGCCGCGATGTGGCTGTGAGGCATTTGCAGCGAGTGAGCAATCCCAACCCGCCTAGCTTCGGTTTGGCGGGTTTTCTGATGCATACGCACAGCCAACTTCCCTCGGGAAGCTGATGCACCCGGCATCATGGCCTTCCGCTCCGCGCGCAGCTGCGCGCGCTGATCCTCGATTTCCTCAAGGTCATCCATTGCTTGGCCGACGTGCTCCTCCTTCACCACAAGGGCGTCGATAAGCATCGTCTGCTAGGCGCATCGCTCCTCAGCCTCGGCGATGAGACGGTTCAAGGTCACGAGCTTAGCCTCTGCCGTGACTGACATGCGAATTCGGCTCGATCCTGCTGCTTAGGCGACAGTTTCTCTCGTAAATGACCCATGGAAACTACGTACTGATTGGACTGTGAGCCATTCCGCTCACGTAAGATGCCTTACATAAGCGGAATGGAGCCGGACTTATCGTTTGGGGCAGTATCGACTGGGATGGTGCGGCCGACATGCGCTTTGTAGGTTTCGTCCGCTAAACGCCAACGGGTCTCCGATTCGAGCTTAGTCTTCGCCTCGGCCAACTCATTTGTCAGTTCCTCGACTCTGAGGAGAGCTTTGCGCCGAGCCTGCAAGGCAACACCAAGGATGGTATTCATCAGTACGAGGGCTGCCGCCATCAGGAGCAGCGTCGGCTGAGCCCAACATGGAAGCTCGAAGAAAGCGATCAGAACCGAAGATGGGTCAGGCATGGGCTACTCTCAGCTGGAAAACTGCTTCACGCGGCAGCATCGCCCGCCAACAGCCGTCGCGGGATCTCGGTGAAGGTCTAACTGCTCTGCTGGGTCCAGCACTCAAACAAGATCGTAGCGCTCGCCCGGCCAGTCTTCGGGTGTGCGCGGCGGGTTAGGCAAAGCGGCCACGCAATCAGGAATGCGGGAGTGGTTCCAGGCGATCAGCACGACACCGGAACGCGTCATCACCTCTGACATCAGGGCGCCCGTATCGGGCTTGGCGAAGGCTTCGCTGTAGCTGATCTGGCATCTCTCCCGCAGGATCGCGTGCAGTAGTGCGATGGTCTGCGGGGCGCCTGCTTTCACGACCAGGAGCGATGCCTGAGGCGAAGATCGTGTTAGGCGTCGTCAGGCCTTGCGCTCCGGAGCAGAAGAAGGGCACGAGTGCTCCTGCACGCTGCCAACCACGCACAATCAGATTTTGGGAATCGGCATGGCTGTCGCACGTGATGCCGGGCACGTCGTGCGCTTCCGCGTGACGAATGATCATGATGCGGGTGGGGCTCATGGCAGCCTCTCAGGAGTGTGCGGCACGGATGGACCGTCCCTGAAACGCTCCATCGGCCTCGTTCGTCAGATCGTCCGCTCTCATTTGCTCACGGCATGGCTTAGCCGAGCTCCGCCACCTGCGCGTCTCCTCATGAGCCGCTTGCCTGAAGGCGACACTGCCGTTCCGGCAGCTTTTTAGAGGGCTGTAACCTCCGCTTTCCCCGGAGTTCTAGCTCTTGAGTATTCGTGCGGATCACTAATTTGCCCCCTCCCCCCTGAGGCATGGCTCGGCGGGCCAGCCGTATCCAGGCGGTCCACTCCTTTGACACGATCCGCACGACGTTCGACAGATTGCGCCATGCTGTCTGCGCCCGTTCCTCAACGGTGAGCAGACCCAGCGTGCGGGCCTGTCGGAGCGCGTTCTTCACGGTGCTGCGGCTTACGCCGGCCACTGCCGCGATATGGTCGAGACACAGACAGCAATCGCCGCGTCGCACGACCTCGCAAGCCACAACAGCGAGGACGGCGGTCTCGGCGAGAGTGAACCGTGTGGCAATTCCCGGTGGGAGCCGCCCAGAGGCTGCCCAGCGGCGACGGCGCTCCAGCGAGGCATCAGTGCGCGGTCGCGAGCCCACTGCCCTCCTGGAGGCTCCTACAGGCACTGGAGCGGCGACCTTGCGAGCCTCAATGAGGTTGGACAGCGACTCGGCCTCAGCTTCTGTCACTTGTCCCGCGCCGAAGGCACGCCACAGCAGAGCCGCCACTTCAGGCAGTTTCACACGTGGCGCAGCTTCAGCCGCGCGCCGAATTTCCTCAGCAAACATCGTTCTCAGCCCTGCTTGGGCCGCGGCAAAGCAGGGGCTTCCAACTTGTGGAAACCCGGCAAAAGGCAAAACGCCATCGTTTCGGGAAGCGATCCCGATTGACTCCTGAGCGGAGCTATGATGTCTGGGGGAAGCAACTGGTCCCCGGACCTCATCGATTTCGACGGCCTCACCCTTGCCGGGGTGGGGCCGTTGGCGTTTTGGGCTTAGGTCTTTCTCGCGGCGACTAATCCCTGATGATGGTCGGCTCACGACTCGCATGGATGCGGGCCTGCCGGACATGTCATGTCGGCCGGGCGACCCAGCCAAGTCAACGGCAGCACCCTGAGATGTGGCGCCATATGGGGCATGGGCCACTCTGAGGCGTGTCGATGCTGCTGGTCTCTGCCAGGGATCGTCCAAGCCTGCAGCCTCTCGGAACCTCTCCTAGCAAGCCGCATTCGATCCATGGACTGCCTGCTGTCGGAGTGGGTCCTTGAGGAACTTCCATGTCGGAGATCGATAAGCTGGGCTTCGAGTCGCCACTCGTGCTGCACAAGATCGGCCACGATTTGCAGGACACCTTGCCCGCCGGCTCACCTAAGGAAATCCCGGCTAACGTCGAGGAACAAGCGGCAAAGATCCCGGACGTCCACGGTGAACCGCGCATTGAGGTCGTGTGGAAGACAGGCGTTGAGCACCTGAAGGACGAGCCGCTGTTTTAGAGCACTCAGCGTCCGTCGCGGGGCGCCTTGCGTTCCTGCCACATCGCCCAAGCCGCCTTTACGCGATCTGCGGCGGCCTGCTTCGTCGGGCCTGTCGCAAACGCGATCACGCCTGCGTTTACCCCGTGTTGACCATACGGCCTGCATGGCGCCTTCCGTTCTGGAGGCCCCCTATGATCCTGTCCGCCATCGCCGCCAAGCTCAAGCAGCGCGCCAAGGGCGACTTCAAGGGTCGGCACTACGAGGCGGCGCTGATCGTCCAGGCCGTCTCCTGGTACCTGCGTTACCCGCTGAGCTACCGCGATATCGAGGAGTTGTTCCTCGAGCGCGGTGTCGAGGTCGATCACTCTACTCTGAACCGCTGGGTGCTCGCCTACGCACCGCTGATCGAGAAGCGGCTGCGCCAGTTCCGCAAGCCGCATTGCGGCTCGGTGCGCATCGACGAAACGTACATCCGGGTGCGCGGGGAGTGGCGCTACCTCTATCGAGCCATCGACAAGCACGGCAATCCTGTCGACTTCCTGCTGACCGCCCATCGCGACATCGACGCCGCTAAGCGCTTCTTCCGCAAGATGCTGGCGGATCACCCGCTCCTCGCGCCGGACCGGATCGGCACGGATGGCGCAGGAACCTATCCGCCGGCCATCGTTGGGAGCCACAAGGAGGGCTTGCTGCCTCGCATGCCAGCCCACTACGTCACCAAGCACCTGCAGCAAGGGATCGAGAGCGACCACTTCCGGGTCAAGAGGAACATGCCCCGGATCGGCGGCTTTCGCTCGTTCCACACGGCCTGGCGCACCATCCAGGGCTTTGAGGTTATGCTCTAGTTGCGCAAGGGCTTCGGCTTTGCCGGCATGTGGACCGTCCGTGAGCAGAACCAGCTGCTCGGGATCTGCTTTGGGCTTCCCCAAGCGAACAAAGCGTGAAAGCGGGACGGTAGAGGCCCTTCCACGCCTTATGCCCAAGCTTGCGACACGCCCGGCGGGCGTGCGTCCATCAATGGGCTCGGTCGGTGACGCCTACGACAACGCCATGGCCGAGAGCTTCTTCTCCACCCTTGAATGCGAGTTGCTTGCCCGACGCCGCTTCCGCTCGCAGGCGGAGGCCCGCATGGTAGTCTTCAGCTACATCGAGGGCTTCTACAACCCGCTGCGTCGCCACTCGGCGCTCGGCTACCGCTCGCCCGTCGTCTACGAGCAGAAGGCCGGGTCACAATCGGTAGGCGAAACTCTGCTCAACTAAGTCCCCTAACCGTCCATCAAACCGGGGCAATCCCATCCTGCAAGGTAAGCAGGTTCTGACGAGTGGCGGCGGAAAGGGTAACGCTGGAAGTCATGTCGCTGATCCTTTGGATCGAAAAACCCTCTAATTTCGAAGGCACGTCACTTGGGCGCCTGACTCGCTAATCGCAGCTTAAATCAATCCAACAAGTTGCAGCCAGCGTATGTATTTTTGCCGCATGATTGACTGATCGTTAACGTGTGCAACGTAGTGGAACATAGAGAATGCTCGCCTTGCCGCGCGCATCGACTGGCTCAAAAGGAGTTTAGGTAGTGGCATTAAAGCTGACGATCAGACCAGGCGAGACAGTCTACATTAATGGAGCGGAGATCTGTAATGCAGGATCGGGCGCAAGCTTGGTTCTAAAAAACCATTGCCGCATCTTACGCGAAAGCGAGATGATCCATGAGAGCGATGCTATCTCGCCTTGTTCGAAGATGGTCTTCGCGCTTCAGCAGATCGTGTTGAAAGAGAACCCCTTCGAGGAGTTAAACGAGCTTTCTGGATTGACTGTCCAAATCTTGCAGATAATGCCGAGCGCTGCTCCGCAGATCTTGGAAATCCAGCAGCTACTTAGCGAAAAGAAGACGCACGTTGCGTTTAAAAAGGGTAAGGCCCTTATGGCTCTGGAGGCAAATTACGTCCGCGAAGCCAAGGCGGGATGACCAATCTTCGGGGTTGGCCACCGTAGACTTCGGAATCGGCCGCTACCGGATTGCTGTCCCAACCTTTCCGGGGCCTACGCGGTCGCCTGCGGCATTCACGCGACCATTCCGCATGATCTGCGCCTGCAGGTGGTTGATGGCTTCGACTGAATGCGCGCGTGCCGTTGTAATCGATCGCTTGGAGCGTCTGTCATACGGCCCAGTCATATTCAGCTCTATCAAACGCGGGACGTTCTCCAGCCGCTCAAGTACGATCTGTCGAGCCTCCCAGATGGCTCGGTCTTGTTCCAGGAACCGTAGGGCTTCGTCGACCAAGCGCATGACGTCATCTACGAGCCCAGGATCACCGCCCTCAGCCCCTCTGACATGATCGCGTGCCGCCGCCAGCACTCGATCAATATCTGCTCGAAGCTGGGTCGACACGCTGACGTCCTCCTATCAGCTGCCTTATGCAACTGAGACACAAGGTACAAAATAGAAAAGGCCGGGATTTCTCCCGACCCTTCCTAGTTCGAGCTGATGTCGTTCTTAGCGGAAGAGCGAGAGAACGTTCTGGCTGGCCGAGTTAGCAATCGAAAGTGACTGTACGGCCAGCTGCTGCTGGGTCTGCAGAGCCTTTAACTTGGTCGACTCCTCCTCAATGTCAGCGTCAACCAGTGTGCCGATGGCACGGTCATTGGCCTTCATAAGCGAGTCGACGAAGGCTTTTTGGCCATCAATCTGAGTCTTGGAAGAACCTAGTTTGGTACCAACCTTAGTGATGTCAGCAAGTGCTTTCTCAACAAGATCAATGTAAGATTTTACATTTGTATCAGTGATGGTTGTAGCCGAAATATCTAACGTATCAACAGAGATACCAGATGTCACCTTATCGAGAATACCCGCGCTGCCGCCACTCAATGGGTTATAAAGCGCAGTCGTTGAGACATCGATATCAATAGTAGAGAATGTAGTCACACCGGCAGCATTGCGCGAGAAGCCCGCCACAATATTTCTGGTTGCTTGACCAGCCGTGGTACCGTCCGTCGAGAGCCAATTTTGTCCATTGGATACAGACGAAGCTGCAACGGCCTTCATATTGCTTTTGATAGCATCAATCTCGGTCTGAACCTTTGTGCGATCGACACCTGGCTGCAGAGCGGTTTGCAGTTTCGCCCGTAAGTTCCGCAGCTGATCGATGACATTGGTTACACCGTTATAAGCCGTGTCTACCGCCGACGAGCCGAGACCAAGAGAGTCCTTTACGGCGGAGAGCGAGGCGTTGTCGGTGCGAACAGTGGTGGCGATTGACCAGTAGGCGGCGTTGTCCGAAGCGGCCGAGACGCGCTGGCCCGTCGACACGCGGTTGCTCGTCATGTCGAGCTGGCTGCTGATACCCTTAAGGGTCGTCAGAGCCGTCATTGCTGCGTTGTTAGTCAGAAGACTGGTCACGGTGTTTCAATCCTAAACCGGGAGACGGAAGGCGGGCGAACATCCGGACTCACACCGGGAAAGCAGAGCGGCATCATGCCTATAGACCCTCGACGGGGGCCTAGCCTGCTACGCACTACACCTCGGGCTCTCACCGGTTCGGTGGATCGGCATCATGCCTACAGACCGCAAAGCCTGCTCCACCGCGCTTAGGCTGCCGCTGCGTTCTAGTAAACGCGATCATGACCGGCTCTCCGGTTCTAGGTGTAGGCCGTTATCAAGCGCTTAAGGGGCCTCCAAGGAGCAATGCCGTGGTGGGTTGCGGTTAATAGACAGCTTAACCCCCCTGCCGCTACGACCTTCTAATTAAGCAATGCCGCTTCTTTCTTCAGCTCAACGCGAATAGTACAGATAGCCTTTTGCATATCATTTTCTTTGCAAGCTCTCCATATTTTTTTTTGTGTATTCGATGGCAGGCTCGCTATGCAATTATCCAAGCTTTTCTGCCAAATATCCTTCTTTTCAGGCTCAATCATCATCTGCTGCGCATAATAATACGCCTTCTGAAGATTTGATTTCGAGGTCGCCTCAGAGACAATTTGGCTGGGAAGCAAGAAGGTATCTGAGGCCATAATCTCCATTCCGAAAGAGTCATGAGCCTTGATAAGTGCTCCGTTCAGGAAAAACACTTCTCCCTTTCGAATAAATACATTGCTCTGATTTGTTTTTGCCATGCTATCCGTCCGCCAGCAGATCGACCACTTATCTGGAAGTTAAATCCTACAGGGCTTGTGCGAGCCTACCGTGGGAAGCTGCCGACCTTATGCATGTGATCGATTTATGCGATCCTGCTCGTGGTTAATGAAATCTCAACGAATGCCTTTGATGGAGAGATAATGGGGGCATCGTTGGTGCCGCATCATCGTCTTCTCAGAGCGTTCGTACATGCCCAGCGACTTAAAGTTGAGCCCGAGTGATCCTTGAAGGCGTTTGCGCGGCGAATGTACCCGACCACCGTTCGCGGGTCGCGGTGCCCCGACTGATCCATAATATGGGCAAGATCCGCGCCGAGTTCAGCCGCCGTCGTGATGTACCCCGCCCGCAGAGAGTGAGCGCCGAAGGTCAAGGAGTCGAGGCTGGCAGCCTTCGCATAACCTTTGATGATGTCCGCAACGGCCTGGGTCGTGAGACGCGGTGGAAGGGCAGACTTCGCCGCTTCGCGCATTCGACCTGAGCGAGATACCGACTGGGATACCGGGCCCTTGCTGTTCCCGGCCGCATCGAGCCATTCGCGGACGAGCGCGACCGGTCGGATGAAGCACTCGTGCGGGATAGCCTTCTCAAGGCCCCCCGATCCGTCTTTAAACGGCGAACAAACACCCGCGGGCTGAAGGGGTCTATGTCGCCTTCGCGCCACGTGCTCGCCAGCTCGCCTGGATCTGTGCTCTAAGTTTCGCAATCCGCGCCTCGTGCGCAGCCCAATACGCCTTCTCGAACTCTGGCGTTCCGCGCTTCAACCCCTTCGGTAACGGCGTTCTAGCTAAGGAGAGCGAGGCCGATCGAGGCAATGAAGACGCCAGCGCCTGTCCCCCTCTCATGGCCTCGGGGATCTTGAGGACCGCTTGTGCCCGCGAGCAGTAGGTCACGGACAGGGGCGACATCGTCTCTGATTCATGACCAGCTCGGTACTTCATCAAGGCGCGGCACAGATCGCCATTAGAGAGGCGCCATGCCTCCGCCAGGTACCGGACACCATAGCGGATGTTCACCTCGGGCTGCGCGAGTTCGGCCGGGGAGCCTTTAAAGCCCAGCATGGCCGCCGTCGCCGGCCGAACCTGCATCAGACCGATTTCTCCGACCCCTCCAATGACAGAGGGGTTGTAGCCACTTTCGATCTGAACGACTGCATCCGCGATCTGAACGGGCAAGCCCGCTGATGCCGCCTCACGTTGGATGATGGACAGGTAGGTAGCACGCGCGCCCTTCGCCGGCTGCAGGGCCTTGTTGCTCTCCGGAAAAGAGGCCAGGCCATTGGCATGAGTCAGGACCATGCTGGCAGGCTGTGCGGCTGCTGCTGACGCCAAGCAAGCTAGACCCAGCGTCATGAGCGAACGAAGCATCGGCTCTCCTATCGTGAGGGAGCCTCATACCATCAGGGACCTAACCGGAAGCTGAATTTAATCATAAGTTTTAGCCTGTAAGAAATTCAATCGTTTCCCTTACAGAATGACCCGTAAGCCGAACCGTATGTTTTTAGCTGCTTTGAGGCTCAGGCTTCGTCCAGGTATGGGTCGTCTATAAGTGCTGCTCGCCGATGGATGTGTAAGCTCCGCCGATACCCAACTCACACGGCAGACGACGCTATTCGGCTTGGATCCACCGGTTCGGCGTGAGTGCAGGCCGCCGCCTGAAGACCCTGCGTAGCCTCGCACTTCACGAGGCCATCTATAAGGCCTGGTCCGCTGAGCTCCGCCGCTTCAGGTCAAACCCGCTTCACCAAATGCCGGGACCAAACATGCAATGATCCTCTGACCACGGTTCTAAACTCGCTGTTAATCTTAATCATTGATTTGTTGCATCATTATTGGCTTCGCGAGGGCTGTACATGCCGCCGCGAAAGAGTGACAAATCATGCGGCTTGGCATCGGTGCAATAATCGTCTTCGCCTGCGTCTTCGGCAGCTACGCGGCGATGGGTGGCCACCTCGAAGTCCTGTGGCAGCCGTTCGAATTTGTCATCATCCTCGGCGCAGCAATCGGTGCCTTCGTCATCGGCAACACCGGGTCGGTGCTTAAGGCCGTGCCGGCTATGTTAGGCACCATCGTGAAGGGCCCCAGATACAGGCAGCAATGCTATGTCGAACTGCTGGGGATGCAATATTCATTGTATAAACTTGTGAAGCAGAAGGGCATGATGGCGCTCGAGCCGCACATTGAAAATCCAAGCGAGTCGACGCTGTTCAACGCCTTCCCTACCTTTGCAGCGAACGACCACGCGGTCGAGTTCGTCTGCGATTACATGCGTATGGCGATGCTGGGCGCCAATAACCCCTTTGAGATAGAAGCCCTCATGGACGAGGAGCTGGAAACACACCACGAGGAGCAGGAGCAGGTCGTTTCATCCATGCAGGCGCTCGCCGACGGAACACCGGCGCTCGGCATCGTCGCCGCCGTGCTCGGCGTGATCAAGACGATGGGAGCGATCAAAGAGCCGCCGGAGGTGCTGGGGCATTTGATCGGCGGCGCGCTCGTAGGCACCTTCTTTGGCGTGTTCGTCGCGTATGGCTTTTTTGGGCCAATGGCGCAGTCCCTTAAGAGCCTCCTCAAGGCCGAGTCCAAATACTACGCTTCACTTAAGGCGGGTCTCATCGCCCACATCAGCGGCCAGCCGCCGGTGATGGCGGTAGAATTTGCCCGGAAAATTCTGATGAGCGACGTCCGCCCGACTTTCAACGAAGTAGAAACGGCAACTGCCGCTCTGCCCGCCTAGATCTAAGGCAACCTCGAGCAGGTACTCGATGTCCACAGAACTCCAGCCGCTCATCGTTATCAAAAGGGTCAAGAAGGCCCGTCATGCACACCATGGCGGGGCCTGGAAGATCGCCTATGCGGACTTCGTGACCGCCATGATGGCGTTTTTTCTGCTGATGTGGCTGATCAGCATGACTACGGAGGAGCAGAAGGTCGGTTTAGCGGAATACTTCGCGCCAGCGGCTTTGAGCCCTCAAACCAGTGGCGCTGGTGGAATGCTGTACGGCACCGCTCTAGACACCTCCGGCAACAAGGTGGCCACGCCGCGCGACGCAGCGCAGGGCTCCGCAGACACTTCAGGCGACAAGGCGTCCTCGCCGCGCGACGCAGCCAGGGGCTCTGCCGAGCAGAAGGACAGAACGCGCCCGACTAGGCCCAGTGATCTTGATGTCAGCCGTCCGGCCGTCAGCGAGCAGGCCAACTCCAGCGCCGCTGCTAGCCTGCGGCAGGCGCTCCAGAAGATGCCCGATATTGCCGAACTGTCGCGCAACATCGTGATTGAGCCTACCAACGAGGGCGTGAACGTTTCTATTGTGGACCAGGACGGCCGCTCCATGTTCCGCGAGGGCTCTGTCGACCCCTACGAGCGCACCCGTCGCGTGCTAGAGGCACTCGCGCCCGCCATGCGCCGGCTGCCCAACAGCCTATCTATAACCGGCCACACGTCTGCCACGCGCCCGGGTTCGGCGCGAGCCGGTGAGCCTTGGAGCCTCAGCACCGGGCGTGCGCTCGCCGTGCGCGCGATCCTGGCGGGTGCCGGAGTTCCTGACGACAACTTCACTTCCGTAGTGGGACGCGCCGACACCGAGCCGGTTTTCGCCGACAATCCTTACATCGCGCCGAACCGTCGCGTGACGATCACTCTACTCAATGCGAGCCCGGCGGCGCCCCCTAACCCTTTTCGCTGACGACAAGGCGCCTCGGCGCCTTGATCCAATCATTTTTTCGATAGTCCTGGAGAGGCGGAACGGTGGAGGAACAGATCGCCTTCAATCTGCTAGGACAGTGAGCCAAAAATTTTATTGCCGGAAAAACGGTCCCGGGGATCTCTGCCAGTCTTAGGATTGGTTCGGTACGTTTGCGAACTGCGCCGCAGGCAGGGTGCTTAGTACTGTGCCCAACGGCAGGTCTCCGGATGAGGACGACCCGTTCAGGGCCAGCTGGCCTTTTACGGTAGCATCCTGCAGGCTCTTCTTGGGCGGAGGCGGGGGCTTCCACAACAGCTTCGCTACCCCGCAAGCCACAACACAGAGCAGCCCGATCGTAATGGTTTCCCACGATGGCGACGGCTTGATTGCAAAGGCAATAAATCCGCCGATCGAAAACATAGCAATATACGGGTTAAAGGGCATGCAGTTTTGATACACCACCCCTATATTTTTTTCGTTAAAAGAGTTACCTAATAATCTTTCCTATCAAAATGCCAAACGAGATCTGACATTGCGGCGCGGCTACCATTTTGACGGAGAATTTCTATTCGGAGATCCGGCGCTCCCCGCCTTAGGCGCGCAGCTGCAAGACGTGACGACTTTCACACGCGGTCGTGATTCAGCAGCTTCTTAGCAAGAAGAAGACGCACGTCGCACTTAAAAAGGGTAAGGCTCTGATGGCTTTTGAGGCTGAGCGCTGCCGCGAAGCCAAGGCGGGCTGACCGATCTCGGAGATATGGGCGAAGCGCGTTTCAAAACCGCTATCGGGGGCTTGAGTGTGATCGTCACTCACCCCGAGCCTCACATTCCAGTGAACTTATCCCTGTGGTCAAAATCTGACCGATCTAACCCATTTTCTGGGTCCGCTTCAAATCTAACCTTGCCGCTTAAAGCAACCCGCCCTGACCCGAAAGCAGCCGTCCGGGCTGCTCCTGCGCTCGCAGAAGTGCGCCCATAGTGGTCGTTTGCCAGAACCTAGCCGTGGCTATCCCCCGGCACGGCGGTGCATCCCGCGCCCCGATGCCGCCCGCAGCGAGGTTCCGCCCTTGAAGTCCTCGATCTGGGACTTCCGAGATGCCAGATTTGACTGGTGACCGTTCCGGACCTGCTGCATCAACTTGCGCGCCCGGACTTCGTGCAGCGATGCGAGGCAAATGAAGAGTTGGCGCTCGACGGGATTTCGCGCCTGCGCCGAGCACTCCTTCAAGGACACGGCGTACCTGAGATGTCCCAATAACCGTTCGAGCATTCCGTCACCCCACAACCACTCCCATCGTAGGCCGCGCGTGGCCATGTCGTAAACATCCATGCAGGAATGCTAACCCGATCCGTCCGGCCACGGTCGTAACCGGTAGCGTCCGCGCACGAGATGTAATTTTGAGGACCGCTTTGGCGGAGATTGGGGTAGCCATCGGGCTACGCGGCTAAGTTGTGGATCAGCGTCGAACTATAGTCCCGTCTCGACTGTTATTAGATATTTGGGAAATCGAGAAAATATTAATTTTAGATGGGGTCACGATCGGAGTCGATCGTGACCCCATCCGTCCGAACATTTCAACTGAAGCCACAATGAGTTGAGCTGAAAAGTGAGTAGGGTCATCGTTCGACGCCGGTCCACAATCTGACGCAGCTTGAGCCCGACCTGCTCCGCGTGCGTCTTCTGGCCTCGCCGCATGTCCAACTGCTTTGGTCCTGGCTGATCCTCTCAATCAACCCGGTCCAAAGCCAGTCGGTCAGGTCATAGTTTGTTTGGAGGCTGTCTTGCTCCACCGCTCTGAAAGCGGCATCCGGACGCGCGCTGATGTTGTAACGCGCCCGCAGCCCGTAAGCTGGTGCCGTGAGGCTTATCTCGCGAGCGTTGGCTGGACGTCGCGGAGGGCCTGCAGCCAGGCAGGCCGGCATACGCGATCGCGATCGAAGTGACGCAGTACTGTCTCTCTGGCGGCACGTCGCAGGGGCAGCAAACCCTCAGGGTCGCGGCAGGCATGGATCAGGG
>NZ_PDHT01000040.1:0-35757 GCF_002917135.1 Methylobacterium sp. V23 | reverse complement strand
CAGCTCGTCGCCCGCGGCAAGCTCTTTGCCAAAACCGCCTACGGACAGAACCTCCTCAAACTCGCACAGGAAGACCCAAAAGGACTCCTGACTCGTTGAGGGCGCACGGGCCGGAGCGGGGAGGGGCCTCCCCGAAGCGGGGACGGTCGGGTATAGGAGCGAAAATGGACAACATCATTCGCCCCACCTTCGGCGCCCCACGCCGCACGGAAGCAACCGATCCCCGTCGCGTCCAGGTCCTGACCCAGCGCGTCTACGGCGAGGCGCATGGCTGCCGCGTCTGCCTCGTCCACGACGAGAGCGCTCCGGAGGGCGATGTCTACAAGGTCGTGGTTGGGTTCCTGACGGACGACGAAGTCAGCACCGTGGCGATTCTCCCGGCCACGCCGGAGGGGGATACCGATTGCGAAATCGTCGCCCTGGCGATCCTGCGCACCCTCGGCATGATCGAGGCCCGCCTGGAACCGCCGGGCAGCGCCTGAAGCAGTGCGAATCGCCGCATGAGCAGGCGTTCAGATGTGGGCTTGCATCGGTCCGGAAAGCCATGCTATCGCCCCTGCACCGGAACGGACCGGGTCTCAACCGCCAGCCCTCGGCAGCGCCTGCGACGAACAACCGGATCCTGCCTCGTGCCACGCGAGGATGTTGGGGGATAGTTTAACGGTAGAACAGTGGACTCTGACTCCTCTAGTCCAGGTTCGAATCCTGGTCCCCCAGCCACTGATTTAACTACGCTTTTTCCACTTCAGACTGAGAACAGCTAGGCCCGGTCGGGCACCTGGTCGGGAAAAGCTGTTCTGGTTTCGAGCTTCCTGATGGCCGCGATGGCGAGCGCCGGGTCACGGTTCAGGTAGTGGGCATCCAGGATCGAGCGCACATCGTTCATCGAGTGCCCGGTCAACGTCGCGATTTCAGCCTCAGAGCATCCAGCTAGCGCCAGGCGACTCACAGCCGTTCCGCGTAGGTCATGGAATGTCAGGCCAGATATGCCGCATGCCTTGCAGGCCTTCCCCCACGAAGAACGGAAGCCGTCGCTGGTCCACGGCCGATGCTCCGAGTTGAGCAGGATCACCGGGCTGCGCCGTGGGACGGCATCCAGGGCCAGCTTGAGCACGCTGCTGACCGGGATCACGACACGGGCACCGGTCTTTCCCTGCTTCAAGCGAATTGTCTTGCCGTCGTAGGCGCCCCAGGGAAGCCGCAGGAGATCGCCCTGGCGCTGACCGGTCCAGAGGGCGAGGATCAGCGGCAGATGCAGGTGAGGGGGCGCTGAGGCGAGGAACGCGGCCTCGTCGGCATCGGTCCAGACCTTGTCCGTCCGCGTCGCCCGATAGAGCCGGCCGCCCTTCTCACAAGGATTGGCCAGAATCAGTCCGCGGTCGAGCGCCCAGGATAGGACGCGGGCGAGGACGCTCCAAGCGTAGTCGGCTTGCCGGCGCGAGCGGAGGGCGAGGCGATCCCGCCAAGCCATGAACTCTCCTCGGGTGCGGCGATCGGTGAGAGCCCCCAGAGGGAAGTCGCCGAACTCGGTTTCAATCGCCTTGATATGCCGGATGTAGTCCTTGCGGGTGATGTCGCTCCGGGAGCGAAACGCATCGCTTGCTTGATAGCCCTGGGTGATCGAGAGCATCACGCCCTGCGCCGGCCGAGCCTTGGTGCCCACAGCGGCGTTGTAACTCGCGATGAACTCGGGCGTACCCGGCTGCCCCTCAATCCTCGGACCGCCCTTCCAGGCGTACCAGTAGGTGCGCCGGCTGCCGTCCGCGAGCAACTTCGTTTTTGAATTGATTCCCTTTAGCCTAACGCGCATCGCGCTTCGCCCTCCATGCGTCGAAGTCAGACGCCGGCTCCTGCCGAACGTCGTCGCTGGAGTAAACCACGATCTTGCCACCCTCGACCTCGACGCGGCCGACCTTGAGGCCAGCGGCTTGCGCGCCCTTCACGGCACGGGAGATGGCGGCTTGGGTGATCATCTGGCGCCGGGGCATCATGCATCCCCCTTCTTCGGCTCGGCAGTGGCCTCTAGGCCAGCGATCACCTGTGCGTGGATGAGGTTAATGTCGAGAAGCGTCACCAAGCCGCCGAACTCCGATATCGCGGCGGCGACGTCATGCGGCTCGACGTAGAGGCGGAACGTCGCCGTCTCGGATGTACCCTTGGGTGCGAAGGCAACGATGCCGCTCATGTCACCATCAAGGTCCTTCGTGTGAGCCAGCCTGAACGGCGTGCGGAGGTACGTCTCCGCGAACCAGATTGCTTCTCCGGCCGCGATGCCTGAGGCGGTCATCATCACGACAGTACGGGCGATGCAGACATCGACAAGGCTGAAACGGTTCCAACCCTGCTTTCCCATCGTCGCTGGGAAGAGGCCATTACGGTTGCGCCAAGCCCGGAGGGTCACGGCCTCACACCCCGCCACGCGGGTAAGGATAGAGGTCGCGAACTCGGGCGCTTCAGGTTCCATAGCGCTACATCTGTAGCACATTGTAGAACCGATACAAGAGGCACGCTCCGGCGAAGCGATGCGGTCTCATGATGGCGCCCCCCCCTGAGTTTCACGGAGAGGTCGTAAAACTGTCGGCCGCACTGGATTGCGTGAAAGGCGTTCGTGAGACCCGGTCGGGCTCTACGATCTATGCCAACCACCCACTCCATCACACGCTTCGTGAATGTGTGTGCAAGGCAAAGGAACAGCCCGGCAGGCGCCAATGTTCAAGGGTTATGTCCTAATGCAATGCTGCATTTCAGCAGAGATGAATAAGAGCACTCGTGCTCGATTCCGAGAGGTTTCACAGTGTATACCGTTGTCGTCCTGACGCTATTTATATTATGCATTGCCATCCATCTTGGAACGATGATTTACGTTACCCGATAAGCTCATCTAAATAATTACTGCTTCAGCATCTTGCCCGCCAAACACGGCGAAACAGCAGGAATGTTCTGAGGTTAAGAAAGAACAGATCCCGCCCAAATTTGGAGCGCTACGCGATGTCTGAGGCAGTGATTTTCTACGTCTACGTTTCGGTCCTGACTGCCACCACCAGCGGGCTATTCTGGACTATGCAGGGTCCGAGCTAGCCTTGATCGGCGGCTCCCACTTGGCTTTGAGCACCGGGTCAGCTCTTCTAAAAATCCCGATCTCCGCCGCGCAGCCATACCACCTGGTTCTCGTATCCCTCTGTAGAGCCCAGGGACGGCTCCGCATCGGCCCTCGGCTCGAGGTCAGTATCTCCATTCGGCGCCTCGAGGATCGCAACGATCTGATCGACGACGTCGAGGGCAAGGTCGGCGAGGCGTTCGAATTCTGCTCTCGATATGCTCGCCGCTTGGATCCGGCGAACGGTCGGAAACGATACGACGTTGCTCATGATCAGCCCCATGCCTTCAGCGCTTCAAGGAGGAGGTCAGGTGCGTCGAGGCGATCGACTCGGCCGTTGCAGTCGATCTCGTGCATGATGCGCACGCTAAGGATCTCGTCCTGCTCGGCCTTGTTCGCCGGCATGCGCCGAGTGATTTCGGCGACGCAGCTGTCGCGGAAAAAGGAAAAGCGCTGGCTCTCACCCTCGACGAACCAGCCGATGTTCGACAGACGCGATGAACCGTCGGAGCTTTGGCAAAGCGGCATGTTACCGATGTGCCCCCAAAAACTGTCGGCCTGTCGTGTGATCTCGTATAGGCGAGCGAGCTCTTCGATGCTGAAGGGAGCAAAATCGAAGTCGGCCGCATAGCGTCGGCAGTTGGCTAGAAGTGCCTCCAGGGGCGCCTGCGGAGGCAGACGGGCAGTGGCTGCCCTTAGCGCCCCGGCACGCTCTTGGATCGATTGCTCGGGAGCGGTAGTGCTCGGTTTGCGACGAGCGTTCATGACAGCCTCCCTCAACCGAGCTGCAGGAATCCGTAGGCGAACACGCCCCCAGCGATGATCAGGACGGCCGAGACGAGGTCTCCAGCAAAGTCGAGAAAGCGGGGCGCACGGACATGAGCCGAGTCGGGTCGCGCCGGGGTAATGACGGGGCCGTCCTCCGCCTCGGCCTCATCCGGCTCCAGCAGGGGCATCGGACGGGAGTAAACCGCTGCAGAAGGCGAGCGAGAGCGTTCACCGGCGCGAGCCGATGCTGTAGAATTTCGGATAGCCATGATGCGTCGTGCCTCGACGTGAGTGGTCAGGCTCGCTCTGGTGCTCCAACACCTCGGCGGGCCGTTTGCTTTGTAACGCCACTTACGTTACGCTTGATGTCCCTGATGTCAAGCCACTGGCGTTACATTTTTATGGTCGAGCAGCGGAAGAAGACAGCGACCCTCAACCTTCGGATCGATCCAGAGCTGAAGGAAGCTGCCGAGCGCGCAGCTGCCGACGATCAGCGGTCGCTGACCTCGCTAGTGGAGAAGCTGCTCTCCGATCACCTCAAGGCTCATGGCTACCTCGGCGGCACCGTTACTGGCACGCTAAGCAATGAACCGCATCTAGCATCTGCAACGCCCTCAGGTGGTGTCTCGACGGACAAACGGTCATGAACCCTCTAGCCCGGCCTATCCTGTTGGCCGCGGCCGTTGCGATCATTGCCACTATCGCCGTGTGGCTGTCGGTTATGCCGGAGGCCCCGGAGGACGCACTCGAAGACGGCCTTATTGCGTCCCTGTCCGCCTCGTTGATCGTGCTCGTGGTGAGCCGAAGGTCGACATGGCTGAAGTAGACAAGGCGGCTACAGCACTGCAGGAACGACTGTCGGAAGTCTCCCGCCTTGCGACGCTACTCGCGGACCGGGTCCTGGCAGCTCAGGCAGCCGCCGAGCCCGTACCCAAGGAGCACGTCCACGCTCTGATCGACGCTGCGATCATTCTGGACAGGTACGAGATCGACATACCGCATTCTCTCAGCCAGATTGTCGATCAGATTGAGGATGCCGAGCCGGCAGAAACTCAGTCCATGCCTGAGGCGTCTCAGGATGACGATGCCGGCCGCCTCGCATGGCTGCTTCGCCCCTTCCAAGGCTCGAAGGCCTAGAACATAACGGCATCAACTCTGAGTCGGGGCCTTCCCACCCGAGTGGACGCATGCCCAGGATTTTAAAAAATTTCCTAAACGAAGGAGCACACCCTGTCCGAGCAACAGAGCAAAGAGCGGAAGCAAGCTGAAGCCGCTTTTGCAAAGACACAAAGCGACCCTATCCTTCCACCTCACGACGAGCCTGTTTCACGCCGGTCTGAGGAGAATATTGCTCTTCAGAAAGCTGCGCGTTTGGCCAGGGATGCGAACGAGGAGGCTGCACGTAAACCTTAAAACTCGCTGTCTTGCGTGAGAAGGAAATCACCACAGCTTCCGAAAAGAAGATCTGCTAAGCCGTCTGAGAACGGATCATGGGCTGGGGACACATGCGCGTCCCTCAATGAACTCCTAGTTTGAGAGGGATACCCATGACGCTTGAAGCACCTAAAATGGAGTTTTCTCGCCTCACGAGCATGGCCACTCGGAATGGCGTAACAGTCTCTGTGAAGGTCTATCGGGCTGCTGGCACGCGGGATCGTTGGACGCTCGAAGTGGTCGATCAAAAGGGCTGGTCGACGGTTTGGAGCGAAACCTTCAGGTTGGACAGCGAGGCAATGGATGCCTTTGTCGATGCCGTCATAGAAGGCGGGGGGATGGGCGCCTTCTTAGAACCTGCTCCAACGTTACATTGATAAATAGAAAATCACATTCGCGGCGAGCATCAAGGTGACGCAGATGAATTTTGATCCCGCCGAGCGCATGCACTTGCAAGATGCCCAATGCCTTGCAATCGATGGCAATGGGGATGAGATCTACATCGGCCTTAATCTAGATCAGTCCAATGAATATTTTTCATTTACGCGTCCGTCTGGAGAAGAGCGGCATTCCGGAGAATCATCGCTCGCCTATAATGCGCGACGGCTACGGTTTCTTGTGCTTCATCAGTTGACGAGAAGTGCTCAGCTCAATGTGATAAAATCCAGCGACGATGTTAAGCCCGGCTTGTGATCGAGGGGGTGCGGTCCTGACGCGTGCTTCTGCATAGATTAGAGTAGCCCTCGTCTCCGTACCCGTGCAACGTGATCTAGCGCGGCTAGGCTTGTATCCAATCAGGTTGCCGTGCGCCTGCCCCGAGTACAACCACCTTGCCCGCCCAGCACAAGCTGTGGCGGGTTTTTGGTAATTTCTCAATCAAATGAGCAGTGTGGTTAATAGGTTCTTTCGGTCGCCTTGCAAACCTGTCATGCTGACGGATGAGAACCGATCGCCCACTAGCATGTGAAGTCAAGATTAACGGCGTGTGGAAGACGATCAGCGTCATTGACGCCTTAAAACGTCACCGCATGGATACGAAGCGTTGTCCGACCTGCCATGGGCAGATGAGTGCCTACGGTGCCTATTCTCCCAGCGCACGCCCTATTCTTGCACATCGTAGGAAGCACGCTGGCTGTTCGCTTAACCCGGAGACGTTTTCGGGAACGCCGTCGTTGCATCCACAAGCGTTGGCATAGACCCTCTTGCGTCTGTCGCCATCACATAGAGCGGTTGGTACGCGCTGCTTCTCGCAGCTCCGCCCGACATCTTTCCACCCACAAGGAAGACAGCCATGCAACTCAGATTGAGCCAGGCTTTGCCGCGCACTGAGGTTCAGGTGGCCAGGGAGGCTGAGAAGTTGCGCATCGCGCAGATGGCATGGACAGACCTTTCTGACGCCAACCAGATGCAGGATGAAAAGATCGACCGTCTGAAGGCGTTGCGATTGGCGAGGCTGGCGCAACAGCAGGATTGAACTCAGCGATGTCCGACGACACCCAGAAGCTCGAGATCCTGGTGGGCCTCTATGAGCTCGCGATCAGTCGGCTGTTCGAAACGGTCCCCGAGGGTAGCGAGGCCAAGCGCCTGTTCGTCGAGGATGTCCGGCAGCTCCTAGACAACACGAACGAAGTCCAGGCGCACTCACCAGCCGCTCAGACCTACGAAGCGCTGTTGAGGCGCCTTGGTGCTGCGCCTCCCGACGCAGCCGGCGGGCTGGGGGTTGTACCAACGCCCGAGCAAGGCCTTCCACCATCAGGCTCAGGCCAGTAGGCGAACCGGAAGACGGATCACATGGCGACGTCGTTCAAGGGCCTCTATCTGTGCCTACCCAAACAGCCCCAGCCGGCCCACATCCGCGCTGAGGATGGCGAGCAGGGCCAGCTCACGCTATCGCGGGAGGACTACCAGACTCGTGGCGGCCAGCCGCCCTGGCAGAGCTTGCCCTGGGAAGGCGAGGAGGCACTTGCGCCTGATACTGAGGGCAAGGACATCCCTAGTATCAGCATGTGAGGAGGTGACCCGTGGCAATCCCGGATCGCGAACTTGAGCACTCGTCCTTGTCAGGCCTCTTCACTCGGGACGGCATCACGGTCGAGGTTCAGATCTATCGCTTCGCCGGCACCGCTGACGCTTGGGTGCTGGAAGTGGTCGACCAGGAGGGTAGCTCCACCGTCTGGACGGAAAGCTTCTTTACCGATCAAGCAGCGCACAAGGCTTTCCTACGTGCTGTCGAGAAGGATGGCATGGGGCAGTTTTTGGAGCTGGGCGAGACGCTGCACTGACGATTACACACAGCTTCATATGCCGCAGGATCATGCTTCACTCCGATACGGTTGACTGCGCATCATCTGAACGCGGAGTCACCCTAATGGCCCAGACCCGTCATTCACATCCTGATCCGATCGAGGAAGGCGCACAGGCCCGCATTCACGGCCGCCCGAAGGATGCATGCCCTTATCCTCGTGACAGCGAGGAGCGCGCATCATGGATGGAGGGCTACGACGGCACTCCTCGGGATAATGTGTCTGATCAGGTCCCAGGCTGAAAAGGGCACCGCATGCACAGGTGAATGGCATTGATCGTTCTGAGTGCGCTGGGGATAGCTCTTCAGAACGGAAGCGTTTCGGCGCGAGGTATGGGAGCGAGCCCGCCGGCCGGGCTTGCGCGGGCCACCGCGCCAGGTGGGACAAAGGGTATTGCCGGACCACGAAACGTGGACGAGGCGCTTCGAAGCGGACAGGCCTACGCCTTTCAGCCAGGCGTGGGAGGCATTCGTGCCTACCGACCAGAACCGAGCGTGCACCGTCGTGAACACGGTCCCTACCGCTGAGCGGGACCTGTCACCATCTGGCTCCGCTCGGCAGGCCAACCGAAATGCTGATTACATGGCGATCTCGTTCAAGGGCCTCTACCAGTGTCTACCCAAGCAACCCCGGCCGACGCACATCCGCGCCGAGGATGGCGAGCAGGGCCAACTCACACTGATGCGCGAGGACTACGAGGCGCGCAGCGGCCAGCCGCCTTGGCAGAGCCTACCCTGGGAAGGCGAGGAAGCACTTTCGCCCCATACCGAGGGCAAGGACATTCCCAACATCAGCATGTAAGGAGGTGGCCCTTGTCGACCCCAGATTGTGAGTTTGAGCCGGTGAACACCGGTCTGGAATTGCACGATCTCCCGCAAGGCGTACAGATCGGTGAGGAAGGTTTCGGTATCGATTTCGGTCATGCGAGGTCTGGGCTCTGAACGCCTGAACCGTGCAAGCTTCGTGCAGAGCTGCATTCCGCCGCTGCAATCTGCCAGTTCGCCGCCCGGTTTTGCGGTGGAACGCGATAGCCTCATTCGAGGTAACGTCCTGGCAAGCGTCATTTAGATCGCTTCGAGGCACACCGATGAAACTTGCCATCCTATCGCTGGCAGCCATCAGCTTGCTCATGGTGGCGCAGGCGGACGCGCAGAGCCCCCAGCCTTCAATCGACGATCCGAGTATGAGAGAAGCTCCTCGAACGAAGCGTGAGCGGGATCTCGGCCTGGACGGGAAGCCGCGTGGCCAACGGGAGTTGTCGGCTCCGGACAAGGACGGGTACTCGACAGAGGAGCCCGGTGACGATGAGGACGACGATCTCGGCGAAGCCCTTCGCGAGGTTCAGCCCTCGAGGCCTCAGGCTCGTTGATCGGTGGTAGATCCCTGTGCGCTCTCTAATGCTCGCCCTCCTGCTTGCGTTTGCTGCCGCGCCAAGCGCCCATGCCGAGCCTGCGTCGACCCTCAATGGATTATGGCATCTGCTCGGCTCCTGTTCTCAATCGGTTGGCGGGCCCGCAGGGTCAGCGGGCTCAGAGGTCACGGTCCTGTTCAGCATCAAGCGCGATGGCAGCCTGCAGGGGCAGCCGCGGATCACGCATTCGAAGCTCGTGGGTGACGACGCTTCTCAAAAGGGGTTTCTCGCCGGAGTGCTCGGCAGCATCGCGCGCTGCTTCCCGCTCTCCATCACGGACGGGCTCGGCGGCGCCGTTGCAGGTCGTCCGCTGCGCCTACGCGTGGTGAACCGCGCGAGGGAGTGGGGCGCATAGCGAGCTTACGGCCGTCGCGTACCGACCCAAACCGGCGATGACCAAGTGCAGGCCCCATCGGTCAGCGCCCCGGCCCACAGTCGCACGCCGTTCGAACCTCGCTCACCACGGACCGTTGACCTCCCAACAGGAGAGACATCAATGCCCGCAGAAACCTCCACGACGACCGAGACCCTGGCGTCCGCTTCCTATGATGCTACGCGCGTTCGCATGCACGCAGGAGAGAAGGAGAAGGATGGCAAGCCTTCCATCGAGGTCAACGAGGACGACATCGCTGCGCCGCGCCTCACCCCTCAGGGGCGAACAGATCCTGACGAGGCAGGCGAGGACGAGACTGATCCGATGGGCGGCGTGAAGAAGGGCCAGAGCGACACGGCTGAAGGGTAGCGCCCGCACTTGCGGCCCGATGGGATCGACGTGCGGCCGCGACCTAGCGATCCTCGATCAAAGCTTCGACCGATTGAATCTTGGCTTCAAAATCAGCGATCCGCTGCAGGACGCCTCTGCACGGGAGTGGATCGCCTGCCTCCGCTTGCAGCACCAAGAAGTGCTGTTCTTCCCTCAGGCGCTCGATGATCGCTTTCAGGTCCGACATGCTATGAGAAGCGCTTCGTTGTCAGAAGCGTTCCCGGTTCGCGCCGCTTGTCCTCCACAAGCCTGGGCGTGCCTCAGGCTCAAACTCCTTACCACGGCTGCGCTTTAGGCCGCCTCGCTCACCAGGAAGAACGCCATGCAACGCAGATCGAGCCAAGCCATGCAGCGCAACGAAGCTCAGATGGCGATGGAGGTCCAGAAGGAGCGCGTTGCTCAGATGGCGTGGACGGACCTTTCTGATGCCAACCAAGCGCAGGATGACAAGATCGGCCGCCTGAAGGCGCTGCGAATGGCAAGGCTGGTCGAGCAGAAAGGGTGAGCCGAGCGATGTCGGAAGACACCCAGAAGCTCGAGATTTTGGTCGGCCTGTACGAGCTCGCGATCAGCCGGCTGTTCGAAACGGTGCCCGGCGGTAAGGAGGCCAAGCGCCTGTTCGTGGATGACGTTCGACAGCTCCTGGACAGCACGAACGAGCTTCAGCCGCACTCTCCGGCCGCACAGACCTACGAAGCGCTGCTGCGGCGCCTTGGTGCGGCACCGCCTGACGCTGCGGGCGGACTGGGAGTCGTCCCCACTCCTGAGCAAGGCTTGCCCCCATCTGGCTCCGGCCAATAGGCGACTGGAAGGCTGATCATATGGCGACGTCGTTCAAGGGCCTTTACCTATGCCTGCCTAAGCAGCCCCAGCCCGCGCGCATATGCGCAGAGGATGGTGAGCATGGCCAACTCACTCTGTCGCGTGAGGACTACGAGGCTCGTGGGGGTCAGCCGCCCTGGCAGAGCCTGCCGTGGGAAGGCGAGGAAGCGTTTGCCCACAACGACGAGGGCAAGGACATTCCAGACACCAGTATGTGAGACAAGCGGCCGTCCACCCCGCGATCCTAAAGCTAAGCGCAAGAAGGTATGGCGATGGTCGACGACGAAGTGGACGAAGCCCTGCTAAAATAGGCAGTCCGCTACCTGTTGGAGCACTGCGCATCGATCGATATGACCGGCGACGCAGATATGCCGGTTTTCGAGATGGCAGGCGAAACCGTCAGCGCGAGCCAGATAGTCCTGAAGGCTTATGCAGCCGGCATGGCTGACGAGGATCAAGCGTGCGCCGTTGGGAGCTCCGTCACCTGCGTGGTGTAGCGCGGGCTGCGCATCTCGAACTTCGTCGACCAGGTCCGCTTCTCGGTGAGCCCAGCCCGGGCCGGCACGACGGCGCCCCGGCCGAAGCGCGCGTTGCAGGCGTCCATGGCCGCCATCAGCGGCGCGCTGCGCTCGCGGTCGAGCTGACCGATCAGCGCCCGCGGCGCATCCTCAAGGAGCTTCAGGTCGGTCGTGACCACGCCGGCCTTGCTGTAGCGCCAAGGCCGATCGCCCGGCGCTTCGCGCCAGGTCCGCGCTACACCGGCCTGTGCCGCCTTGATCAGCGCCATCGTATCGTTCGTGGCCTCGGGTAGCGTCACGGTCGTGGAGACCGAACGCATCGGGTCGCCGCGGTCATGCTCGCTCGTGTGGTAGAAGACCGAGACGTGCGTGGTGCCGAGGCCGCCGCGCCGTAGCTTCTCGCCGAGCCGTGTCGCATGTGTGGCCACCGCCTGCTCCAGGGTCTCACGCTCGGTGATGCGGCAAGAGAACGAGCGGGTCACCGCGCAGCCCTTGCGCTGGGCCGGCAGGAGCTCGAGCGGCAAGCAGCCGAGCCCGCGCAACTCGTAGATGATGCGCTCGCCCACCACCGTCATGGCCTTGCGCACTGGCCGCGGGTCGAGGTCGCGTAAGTCCGCCACCGTGTCGACCCCGAGGCCGATCAGCTTGGCGAGCGAGGCCCGGCCGATGCCCCAGACCTCGGCCACCGAGATCCGGCAGAGCCAATGATCGTAGGCGATCGGATCGGTCAGATCGCACACCCCATCCAGGTCCGGGATCGTCTTGGCGATGTGGTTGGCGAGCTTGGCCAGCGTCTTCGTCGGGCCGATGCCTACACAGGTCGGAATGCCGGTCCAGGTCCGCACCGTGGAACGGAGGTCGCGCGCGAGCGTCACCCGGTCCCGGTTGCGCACGTCCGAGAGATCGAGGAAGCTCTCGTCGATGGAGTAGATCTCCACCGCGCGCGAGAAGTCTCGGTAGACCGCGTTCGTGCGGGCGCTCATGTCGCCGTAGAGAGTGTAGTTCGAGGAGAAGACGCGCACACCCTCGCGCTGGCACTGCTGGCGGATCTTGAACCAGGGATCGCCCATCTTGATCCCGAGCGCCTTGGCCTCCGCTGTGCGGGCAATGGCGCAGCCGTCGTTGTTGGACAGCACGATCACCGGCACGCGGGCGAGCTTCGGGTCGAAGACGCGCTCGCAGGAGCAATAGAAGCTGTTGCCGTCGATCAGCGCGATCGCCCGGCTCATCGCACCAGCCCGGCGCGCGCCACGTGCCAGCGGATGGAGAAGCGGACCACGCCCCAGATCTCTCCTTCGATCAGATCCTCGACGGCGAAGGCCGGCAGGTCAGGGTTGTCGAAGGCGAGGCGTGCAACGTTGCCCTCGATGACGAGACGTTTCAGGCTCATGGTGCCATCGACGATCGCCACGACGACGCTGCCGTTGCCGGGCTTGAGGCTGCGGTCGGCCACTGCCAGATCCCGGTCGAAGATGCCGGCCCCGCGCATGCTGTCGCCGGAGATGTTCCAGGCGAAGGTCGCGGGCGGGTTTGGCGCGAGCCAGCGCGGCAGTTCCAGGGAGCCTTCGAGGAAATCATCGGCCGGTGACGGGAAACCGGCGCAGAGCGTGGCGCCCTGGATCGGGATGCGAACCGTGCCGGCGCTCTGAGGCGGAAGCTCCGCGATCTGGAGCAGCCTCATCGGCCATGATCCGAGAAGATCGCACCGTCGCGGATATAGCCGCGTGAGATGAGGCGGCGCTGCTGCGCCGTCTGGCGCTCGGCTTCAGCCAGATCGCCGAGCGCATCCTCGACCGCCTGCACCAGGGCAGCCCAGGCGTCACCACGTGCAGCGCGGTGATAGGCGAGCGCGATCGTCTCCGCCTCGGTCAGGCGGATGTCCACAGGCGGTTCGTTGGACAGGGCATGCATTTCGTATCTGCTTCCTGCTAGAACATAACAGGAACAAATCTCATCCCAATCGGTGGTTCAACCGAAACAGCCAAGTCCGAGAAGGCAGCGGTGGGCGCGTGTGGATCGTGAGGTAAAACGCTAGTGCCGACGGGGCTTTATCGCTTCCACTGTACGGACGGGCGTGATCTGGTCGTCGATCTTCGAGGAAAGCGGATGCCAACGCTGGCTCTGGTGCGCCTCCATGCAGAGCGCGTGGCTTTGGACCTCATGGTGCGTGGTCCACGGATTAATTGGTCGGCCTGGCAAGTCGAGGTCTACGACAAGCACGGCAGAGTGGTGCTTACGAAGGCGTTCACGGACGTTCGCTACGACCTGCGGTCTGCACGGGGCTGAAGGGAAGCGACCATGGCGATGAAGACGACGTTCGTGGTCCAGACCTTCATTGTGAAGCGGACGCGCCTCGTACCAGGCGACCGTGAGGTAGCGCCGACCGAGAATGGTGCCCTGAAGAAAGCCGAGGCGATGGCCGGCCGCATGCCTGGTACCGCGGCGCTGAAGATCGTCGCCGATGACGAGACCGGGGAATTGGAAAGCGCAACGATCCTCGGGCAGTTCGGCGAGATCCCCGACGATTTTGCGGAGAGCCTGCAGAACGCCTGATACCGCAGCATGAGGCAACCGTGACGTTCGAGGAGCAAGCCGCCGAACTGCATCGCCTGGAGGCGGTAGCCCTGAGCCTTGGCCTGTCCGATACCCAGTACGAACGTATCCTGCTGGATGTCACCGCTACGCTGGGCGCAGCCGGAGCCAGCCCAGCCGAACAGCTGGCTACGATCAGGGTGCGCATCCTTGCCACCGCGCAGACAAGGACCCAGCCTGCCATGATAGGATTTGACCTCTGAGACGTGGTCGGACGGACATGCGATGGCTGCTGCACCTGAGACCGATGAGGCCTTCCGCGGACGGATCTTACGTATCGCGGAAGAGCAGGATCTGCGCGAAGTGCGAGTGGCTCGGAAGCGCGATCTGGATGTAATCGGCAGAAAGTACGGGCGCTTCCGCTATGGTGTCGCTCTTGCCGGTACAGAAGACACGCCGCGGCAGGGGCCGGGTGGGTAAGGTATAGTCCTCGGGTAAGACATCGCCAGCCAGAACCATTCCGGCAGCTCGATGCGCCTCCTGCAGGATCTGTGCAATAGCGGAATGACCGGACGCGAAAATCCCGCCATGGCCATGAGGCCGGGCGGGTCAAAGTCTAGCCGCTTCACGAGCGTGGGGCGCTGATTGTTCCGCGGCTGAGGGAACAGTGAGGCAGGTGCCTCGCGCAGGGCTGCCGCAGCATCCGAGTTCGGACAAAGAAACCCGCCTCGGATTGTTCCGGGCAGGTTGGGTTGTGAGACTCAACGGTTGATCGGGCGTCGGCCTCAACAGATGCCGCGGACACCATCCGCAGCCATACTGCAGCATCATATGAGAACCAGATACCAAAAAAACCCGCCGTGGATTGCTCCGAGCTGGCGAAGGTCAGGTCACTTCCCGCCATGGAATACCGCGAGAAGCGTGAGTGACGGCGGGGTGTTCTACCTCCCTAGCGGCCTTCGTCCTCCCATCGACCACTGAGGATGAGCTTCGCTCGGTAGAGGGTGTTCCCGTGGTCATCTCGGACTGACGCAAACCAGCTCTGCTGATCGTTGCCCTCGATGGAGCGGGTCGCGATTGTCGCCAGTGTACTGAGTGCCAAGCAGCGCCCTGCCTCCTCGTTCGGTAAGACCGTACCCACTTCGTCTGGAGCCGAACCCGGACTCTCGCTTACGTCCAAAAAGTACCGCGGCATCGGTGTTCCCGCTCTTTTAGCATATGATAAAGCAGCAAAACCGTTCTGGTTCATCGAGCGGTGGGCAGAATGGTTCTATGTCGGCTAACACACTTTCCACCTGTGCTTTTGCTGAGCCTCCGAGCAACAAATGCTAAGGACAAAGGCTACGTACCGTGCAGACCAAAGCGCTGGACGAGGCCTGTATCGCTCCACAAATCCGTACGGATATCGCTTCCCCTGGCGGTGACGATCAGAATCGCCTCTTCGTCAGAGGCTGCTACAAAGTCTCGTACGTGAATAATGCGTCCATCGGTGTGACGAGTGATGGCACGGTAGGGCCGTGCCGTGTCACAGCTAACTGTATCCAATATCTGTTCAGCGCCTGACAATTTTTAGCGACCTCAGCTACCCTTCAAAATCAACAAATCGCAATATCTCTCGCCTCGTAGGAGCTGAATAAAAGCGCCCGCCTCAGCTTCCACTGGGAGGGCGGAAGTCGTTGAGCCTCGGGACGAGGTGACAACTTGTACCACTGCTAGACGACTACGTTTCACTCATATGTAAGCGCCGGATCGCGCTCACGAAACCGTGAGCGGAACCAGCCCATGCCACGGATATCTCTTGTGCCTCGCGTGAGACCCTGAATCGCATCGACCATCACGCGATGCTCTTGGTGGCGGCCCTCAGCGAGGCGCTTCTCGTGCTAATAGCAGCACATGAGTAGCGCCCTCTGGTATGATACGGCACCCTCATGAAATCCTGGCCCTTTCTCCTCGTCCTGCTCCTCGCAACACCAGCCCTGGCTGATCCGATCGTCGGCCGAGCCTCCGTGATCGACGGCGATACGCTCGAGGTCCGCGGAACGCGGATCCGCCTGCACGGCATCGACGCGCCCGAGAGCGCGCAGCTATGCAAGGACGCCGCGGGCAAGGACTACCGCTGCGGTCAGACAGCGGCGCTCGCCCTGTCGGACCAGATCGGCAAGCGGCTCGTAACCTGCGATCCGCGCGACACAGACCGCTACGGGCGGGTTGTGGCCGTCTGCCGTGCCGAAGCCGAGGATCTGAACGCCTGGATGGTCCGCCAGGGCCACGCCATCGCCTACCGGCGCTATGCCGAGGACTATGCGAACGCTGAGCTCACAGCGAAGGCACTGCGTCAAGGCATCTGGGCCGGCACGTTTCAGGAGCCGTCCGAGTGGCGCCGGGAAAAGCGCGCCGGCGGCGAGCATGCGCGGCCCGACACTGTCACGCCGCCGAGCAAAGCGAGCGGCTGCAACATCAAGGGCAACATCTCGGCCGGGGGCGAGCGGATCTACCACCTGCCCGGCTCGCGCGACTACGAGCGGACCCGCATCAACGACCGGGCCGGCGAGCGCATGTTCTGCTCGGAGGACGAGGCGAAGGCAGCTGGTTGGCGGGCTTCGAGGAGATGAGCCGAGCGGCAAACAGCGCCTTTTGAGTTAAGCCACACTGGCCATCGGTCAGCTAACCTGCGTCAAATCTCAAAGCCGCCTATGCGGTATCTTCATTGCTGATCCAGCGAGGCAATCCCATTTCTTGTCCTACTGGGGAACAAGCGAAGCCTCACCAGCCAGGATCGGCACAATGTCCATTCTGATAGCACCAGAGACAGTGGAGCTGACCGGCGAAGCGCGTCGGCGAGCAATCGCGATCGCCAATGCAAATTGGTTTCGCGCCGTGGCGTGCAAAGCCCTTCGGGATGGCGGCCCAAAAGCCGAGCTGCGAGCAGCGAACGCACGAGCGGCGGCGCGGATCGTCATAAAGCACGCAAGGCGCGACGCCCTTGTCAGTCGCATCACGACCGCTGCTATGGCTGGAACCCCAACACCTTTCACCAAAGATGGCAGACGGCTTTTACAGAGCTGAGGAACCGACCGCGGGAGCGTGAATTCCCTCCCACGCGGCGCCGAGGCCTGCGAGAAGGCGTAGGCGGCTGGCTGGCGCGCTTCGCGGGGCTGAACAGGAGCCTGCATAGACTGAGGATTATTAGCTGACCCGGCAGGTTCCCACGCATCTCAGGCGTGAGGTCGTTGGTGAAGCGCAGGGCAGAGTACTCGCTCGGTCGAATGTAGGCCCCCGAGCGGACCGTATTAGGCGCTAAATAGTGGAAAACGCTGCGCTGCTTCCGTCCCGAGAAAATCAGGATTGATCTTTCCGTGGTTTCAGGCCTTAGACAGTAACAGATCTGTAGAAGGAGAACCAAAGATGGATGATGCTACGTCTGATGTGTCTACCGACCACATTGAGCTAACCGCCGACATCGTGTCGGCCTACGTCTCGAACAACTCGATCCCAGCGAGCGAACTGGCCAACCTGCTCGCCTCCGTGCACACAGCACTAAGCGGTCTTGCTGCAGGCGGCACAAACAAAGCTGCCGAAGACGCCGTTGAGAAGCCGACGCCGGCTCAGATCAAAAAGTCGATTACCCCAGACGCGCTCATCAGCTTCGAAGACGGCAAGCCCTACAAGACACTGCGCAGGCACCTGACCCTTCGCGGCCTCTCTCCTGAGGCCTACCGCGCCAAGCACGGTCTGCCAGCCGACTATCCAATGACCTCTGCCAGCTACTCTGCACAACGGTCCGAGCTTGCTCGTAGCTTGGGACTTGGGCAGCAGCGGAAGGGTCAGACCAAGGCTGCAGCTAAGGCCACAGCGGTGGAGGAGACGGTTTCCGAAGCTGCTGCTGAGACGAAGCCGAAGCGCGCTGCCCGTCCGCGCAAAACAGCGGCAAGTAAGTAGAGCAATGACGGAGGGCGGCTACGGTGCTGCCGTCCTCCAAGACGCCGCCGAGGTGGTGGTAAACGCCGGCGAGCTACACGCCGAAAATGAGGCTTTGCGTACGGCCGCAGAGCCTCTGTCCATGAGTTCGGCAGGTGGCGGGGCATCCTCAGCATCTTAACCCAGGCAAATATCAGGGACGCCCTGTACCGGCAGCTCGCGTCGCCTGCTAGCGGGTGTCAACTTTCCTTAGGTTGAAAGAGGTTAAGCCTCGGCGCTGTCCAGGATTGCCGCACCTCCGAGCCAGGCCACTGCTGCCTCGAGCGTTTGGAAACGGTGCTCGACGCAATCGAACGGTCGAGGCCGTGTCGCGGCTGGCAGGTCCTGCAGCAGCTCCGCGCACCACCCAGTCGGAGCGCCTCCGGCGGTTGTCTCGCGAACCACGCCGCCAACGATGACCCCGTCGAGGGCCAGGTCGTAGCTGCCGGGTGCCAGCCGATGCAGCGTGTATGTCATCGGGCGGTCTGAGCTCCAAGGCGTGAATAAGAGAGCGCATGTTGTGCTGGGACGACGAGGCGAAGTCGGCTGGCTGGCGCTCTGATATGATCTCGGCGCGACGCGTCGCTTAGGGATCACTGCATCGGATCCGCGTCCGGCTTTGTTCTGCGCAGGGCTTCAGCAAGCAGCTCTTGCAGGCGCGTTGCAGATTGATGGGTAAGTGGAATGCCGAGTTGGCTCCCCTCGCTTGTGCTGAGAAGCATGATTGCAACCTTGTCGCCGAGCATGAGCTCTGGCCTGACTACACAAAGGGGGAGGAGGTAGGTGCCGCCGGGTTTGAGCTCGACATCTTCCGCACCTTCAAGATCAAAAGGCTCGGTCTGGTCGGCCATGAGCAACTCCTATTCGGCGCCTGGTAAGACAGTCCGTATGCGTTCAGCCTTTCGATGCCTGGAAGGGCCGCAGTAGCCACGCTATCCGACCAGCCTCGCTTTCCCCTTCCTGTGCGCTCTGTTGAACCTCAACCAGCGCGGGGACTTCGGGCTCAGCAGCCCCGTGCATGATCTGGCTAAGCAGGGAAGGCAGCTCCTGATCATACTCTCTCAACAGGAGCGCCGCCTCAAGCAGAACGTGGATGTTCCCATCTGGAACCGGGCGGCTCGTGATCTGAGCGTCGAGCACTCGATCTGCGAGAAGTGCGGCAAGCCGTGAGACTTCTGTCAGGCCTGCGGGCAAACCTACGGCTTCGGTCGACATCACTTGATCACTTCCACAATCCGGCGCGTGCCCGGCTCAACCAGCACGGGGCGTTCGTTGACGATCGTGTAGTTGTAGCCCTTCAGTGCAAACTCCGGCGGTACATCATAGTAGGTCATGCCCTCCTTCGGGAGCACCGCTCCAACCCTCACGTCCCCCGCATAGGGGATGGAGGACCTTCGATCAGCGAGTGTGTAAATGCGAAAGCGCTCACGCCTATCGATGCCGAGGATCTGATTGGCGCTTCCGACAGCTCCACCGATCGCACTTCCGACGGCGGCGCCCAACGGACCAGCGATGTTTCCTCCGCGTTCGGCGCCATCCTGCGCTCCGCGCGCGAGACCCTGAGCGTGTGCTTGGCCGAAAACGCCAGCGCAAAAGGCGAGTACGGCAGCAGCAGCAGAATTGATGAGCTTTGGCATTGGTGATCCAAATCGATCTGCAGGATGCAGTAATCGCTTTTCCGCTTGTGCACGGAGAGTACGCCCAGGCTGGGTGCAGCTACCTGCGGTAAATTAGGTCGGACGCCACTCGAGATCCGAGCAGGTCCAATGCTCAGGGCTATCGAAGCTCAATGCCCAAAGCCGTGTGACTGTTGGCTGTGGCCTTCAACGATGGCAGCGCCGTTAAGCCACGCCATAGCCGCTTCGAGCGTCCGAAAGGGCGGCTCGATCCCCCGGAAGGGGATCGGCCATTGATCCGGCGTCAGCTCGTCGAGCAGTTCCGCGCGCCAGCCGCGCGAGCTGCCTCCCGGCGCGATGTCCTGGACCACACTGCCTATGATGATGCCATCGAGGGCAAGATCGTAGCTGCCAACCGCAAGCTGGTGGAGAGTATATGTCATGGCCGTTCACGGCTCCTGAGGAGGGATTGCTCCTCGTAGCGCCCACTCAGCATAGGGCGTCCCAGCTGAGCACCTAACGATTTCTCCCGAACGGCAAATTGGCACCTCGGAAGATATCTCATCCTGCCTACTCGCAAGCTTCTGGAGTACGATGCAGCCCCCTCTTGAAACGCTGTCTCGTTAATTCGGCAGCACTCAACCCTTGCGCTTTCACATCCATAAGCCATCTTTGGACCATCCAATGGGATGGTCCTGGGAGGTTCTGAGATGGCGGACAATGTTCGGGCGCTGCGCACGAAGTCGCCCGACAGCGAGAAGCTGACCCTCAATCTTGGCTTCGTCGATCTCGGACAGATCGACCTGCTGGTCAGGGACGGCTTCTATGCCAATCGTGCCGATTTCATCCGGACAGCCGTCCGCAACCAGCTCGACCGTCAGGGCGATGAGGTGAAGCAGTCGGTCACCCGCAAGAAGCTCACCCTGGGCCTTTCGCACTTCACTGCTTGGGACTTGGAGGCGGCAAGAGACGCCGGCGAGCCACTCCACATCCAGGTTCTTGGCCTCGCCACGATCGCCCCAGACGTGACCCCAGAATTGGCCCGCCAGGGCATCGCTTCGGTGCAGGTTCTTGGCGCCTTCCAAGCCAGTCCAGAGGTCAAGGCCGCCTTGGCCGACCGCACCAGCTGACAACCAACCTTGCTCGGGGCGGAACACCTCGTGCCCGTCCACCCTCTAATCCAGGATCATAATCATGACCGCTTTCTCGAAGATCGACATGGGCGAGGTGACACGTCTCACCCGTAGCGGCCAGCTTGCAGAAGCCATGGCGCTGCTTCAGGGCAAACCAGTCGCGTGGGCCTCTGCAGCAGGTGCGGATGAAGACACCGGCGCTAAAGCGAAAGCTACAGTTCCCCCCTACGGAGCAATCATCGACATGGTTGCTCCTACAATCCCAGGTGGAGCCTGGACCGAAGCGGGTCTTGGCCAGGCTGCGCCCGACGATGCCGCTGCCGCGACAAAGACTGCCCCCATGCGTCCGAGCCTGTCGGAGACGCTACGGGACCTACGCGAGCGCTTTCCCAAAATGAGCACCATGCCCGGGCTCGCCGAAGGTCTTGGGTCATCACGTGGGGTGAGTGTCGTCGTGCCGGAAGGCGCCCGGTTTGAGGAGCGGACGTTCTCTAATGCCGCGGGCAATCGGGCGTACAAGGTCTATGTACCGAGCGGGTACGCAGGGCAGGCGCTTCCCCTCGTCGTCATGCTGCACGGCTGCACTCAGAACCCGGACGACTTCGCCGCGGGGACACGGATGAACGCGTTGGCCGAGGAGCAGACGTTCTTGGTGGCGTATCCGGGCCAGCCGCAGTCGGCCAACATGCAGAAGTGCTGGAACTGGTTCAACGCTGGCGACCAGCAACGGGACCGCGGCGAGCCCTCGATCATTGCCGGCATCGCCATGGCGGTTGTGAAAGAGTTCGCGGCCGATCGGTCCCGCATCTACGCAGCCGGCCTCTCTGCCGGCGGGGCCGCTGCAGCGATCATGGCAGACACCTATCCGGATGTGTTCGCGGCAGTTGGCGTCCACTCTGGGTTAGCCAGCGGCGCCGCTCGGGACATGCCGTCCGCATTCGCAGCCATGAATGGTGGCGGCACCCCGAAGGCCCGGAAGGTTGGCGCCGGCGTTCCCACCATCGTCTTTCACGGCGACGCCGACAGAACCGTAAGCCTCATCAACGGCGACCAGGTCATTGCTCAAGCCGCGCCGAAGGAGAAGCTCACACGCGCCGTGACCCAAGGGAAGTCAGACCATGGGATGTCCTTCACCCGCACCGTGCAGACCAACGCATCGGGACGCGCCATCCTGGAGCAGTGGACCTTGCATGGTGCTGGGCACGCTTGGTCCGGTGGGAGCACAAACGGGAGTTACACCGACCCGAAAGGCCCGGATGCCAGCCGAGAGATGATGCGCTTCTTCATGGATCACGCCACCTCGGTGACGAAGCCACTGAACTGAACGCTCGTAGATTAAATCGAGCAGGTGGCGGACACCAGCATCCTCCTCGTTCAGAAACGACAAAGCCCCGCGCCGACAAGGGCCGCGGGGCTTCGAGCATCGGCGTTGGTTAAAGGATCAGGCGGCCTTCTTGCGGTCCTGAGCAGACGTCTGCTCGGCCTCGCCCCGATCAGCGATCCGGCCAAGGCCGATGGATTTCGCGAGTTCGGAGCGACGCTTGGCGTATTCCGGAGCAACCATCGGATAGTCGGCCGGCAGCCCGAAGCGAGCGCGATAGCCATGTGGATCCAAGCCGTGGGTGGTCAGGTGTCGCTTTAAGGTCTTGTAGATCTTTCCGTCCAGGAAGCTGACGATACCCTCGGGCGTCATCGACTTCCGGATCTGAGCCGCCGTCGGCTTTTCGACCTCAGGCTCGGAAGCGGTCATAATAGTGCCGCTGCCGATGCCGCTGAGTGCCGCGTGAACGCTGCGGATTAAATCTGGCAGATCGGCGGGTCGGACCGGGTTATTCGACACGTATGCGGAAACGATGTCACCGGCGAGTTCTACGAAGTCAGTAGCTTGAACTTCAGCTTTTTCAGACATGCTGCTCTTTCTCTGTGCCCCCACTGCGATCCAATCGTTCATTCGCAATGATCTATCAAGCGGCACAACTGAGTTTTCAGCAATTTACATGCCTAACTTGCAGAGCAGATGTATGACACTTGCTGTACGGCCGCGTGCCGCGCAGCTAAGCAGCACAATTGTTGCGGACGATTTCTACTCCTCCGTGCCACGCCAAAACGGCATCGAGCGTGCTGAAGGTGTGGTCGACCGTGCTGAACGGCGGCGGGCGCTTCTCGGGCGTTGGGTCATCCAGCAGCTCGGCGTGCCAGATGTCGTAGCCTGTGCCGCCGCGAACCTCGCGGACCACGCTGCCGATGACTTCGCCATCGCGGACGAGATCGTAGCTACCGGGTGCAAGGCGATGCAGTGCGTATGAAATCGCGCGCCACGATCTCCAGGCGTCTATGATCGCGAGCAAACCGCTGCGTCTGGATATTGGACTGTGCACTCCGCTCGTTCATAGGCTAGCTCACCGTCTGTTGCGACGGCCGCGGGCCTGAGCGTCAAGGGCAAGGCCAAGCCCCAGCATGAGCGCGAGACCGCTGAGGTTGACGGCCACTTGGAGGGGCCACGTTGGCCCGAAGGTGCGGTAGAGGATCCGGCCGCCGAGGGCCGCCATGCAGCCGACCGCGAAGATCTCCAGCGAGTGCCGGCCGCACGCGTCGACAGGCCGAAGCCACCGGTGACGCGAGATCTGCAGAATAGCCGGTGAAGCAAAGACCAAACTCGTCAGGGCCATGATGTGAAGCAGCCTGAGGGGTGAGACACGGCTTTTCTCCGGCGCCGCCATAACGAATGGGCGCAGGTCTGGAAGCCCCCAATCGCTCCAGGGAACAGCCTGCAGCAGAGCATAGAACAAGAAGCCCCATACAACTGCAGTAACGATCGGATGCCGCGGCAGGAGCCCGTTGCGTGCCTGTACCGCGATGCTGAGAGCGGCCCCTATGACAAACAGGAACTGCCAAGCGAATGGGTTGAAATACCAACCGTCGTCGACCGCCGCTGCGTTGGGAAGGTTGAGGCTGTGGTCAACGTTTGCAGCCAGCCAAATCGTACCTGACAGAGCAAGCACGCCCCACACGCCACGTCGAAGCCCGAAATAGATGGCAGGAAAGAGGGCGAGCAGCAGGATGTAGAGCGGTAAGATGTCGAGGTAGTTTGGCAGCGCGTTGAGCATGAGGCCGCGCAGGAGGCCCGGCAAAAGCCCCATTTCGAGGAGTGGGCGCACACCGAACCTTGGTACCAAGCCGGTTAGGTCCATCCAGGCGCGCACGATGAGCAAAGTGGCCAGGAGCAGGACCGCCTGGAAGAGGTAGATCTTCAGGCAGCGTCGAGCGATGCGTACAAGCGTCGCCGCAACCCCGGCACGTTGGAACAGACCGCCATACGCCACCATCGCGGAATAACCCGCTAGGAGCACGAAGATCTCAGCCGCGTCGGAGAAGCCGAAATTATGCAGGGTGAAGAGAGCCGGTGCGTTTGCCGGTATGTGATCGATGAAGATCGTCAGCAGCGCGAAGCCGCGTATGACGTCGACACGCGCATCACGTTGCTGCCGCGAAGCAGGCGGCGTCGTTGGCCCTGCCTTTAAGAGGCTGGCGGTAGGCTCAGCAGTTTGGAGGGTCACGTCCGACACCTGTCCTCGTGAGAGGCGGGCCAGAGAAGAACAAACCGGATCAGCGCATCACCGATAAGCTGGTGAGCCAGTGCCGGCAGAGGCTGGGCCACAGGGCGACAGAGGCCTCAGCATTGCCAATCCCGAAGCCGTGGCCGCCGACGGCAAAGCGGTGATACTCGACCATGATCTTGGCACCTCGGCAGGCCTCGTCGAGGATGCGGCTCTGCTGGGGACTGACAATTGGATCGTCGTCAGCCTGCACCAAGAAGATCGATGGGCAATCCGCGCCGACATGAGTTTGAAGGGACCAAGCCGCGCTCGCCTCTGAGGTAGGCCTGTCACCAACCAGAGAACGACGGGTGTTCGTCGTGTCGAAGGGCGGCTGCACTGTTACGACAGGGTAGATCAGCGCGGCATAGTTTGGCCGGGCCGAGAGGCCATCAACCGCATCAATGGGCTCGTAGGAACGGAAGGCCGAGCGAGCGGCAGTCATGCCGCAGAGATGTCCACCGGCGGAGAAGCCCATGACGCCGATGCGGTTGACATCAATGCCGAAGCGATCCGCGTTGGCGCGCATCACACGAATGGCGCGTTGCCCATCCTGAAGTGTCACGACCGGTCCGGCATTCCAATTCTCGCCTGGGAGGCGGTAGGTCAGAACGAAAGCCGTAATGCCTTGTGCCGCGAGCCAGTATGCGGCCGGGTAAGCTTCCTTGACCAGGCCAATGCGCCTGTACCCTCCACCGCCAGCAACGAGCACTGCCGCGCCGCTTGGCTTTTGCGGCAGGAACACCTCGAGCGTTGGCGTGGAGATGTTCGAAACAGCGCCGCTACCGTCCTGGACAATGGTACCCTGCGGCCCGCCTCCGCCTGGCGGCTGCCCGGGCCAAAGCGGAAGTTGGGTAAGTCCCCCGGCGGCGTGAAGCTTTGGAAAAGGGATTGCTAACGCAGCGAGGGCCATGACAACGGAGCGACGACCGAGCACGGAAAAGTCGTTCGCCACGCTTGGCCTCCAGCCTTCGTTTCGCAGATGCAAAGGCGTCTAGAACCAATCCGTTCCATTCACCGAATTTAGTTTGCTGTGCTCTACCCCCGTCCACTCATTAAGCGAGTGCCGCCCTACTGCTCCCGCCGGCCACGACCATGACCCAAATCGCGAGCGATAACGTCTATGGCAAACTGCCTAGCACGGTCGTGCGGAAGGGTGTGTAGTAGCTCAGTTAACGAAAGCCTGGCGCAAGTTAACGGCGGCATTCTGCACGCAGTTACTGGCTTTCGGCAGCCCCGCCCAGTCGGCAACCTCACCTTGAGCCCGCCCGGAGCAATCCGCGGCGGATATTTTTTGTCATCACCTAGACGTGAACTAACGTACTTTCCGAAAATGCTCAGCCTTGAAACTTTCCACCTGCCGGCCGCGTAGTGACGGCAACCAAGGGAGTGCTACCTCAATATCCGGGTGCCTCAATGCGTTTCATTTGTTTATTTACATGTGCTGTTTTCAGCCTCGGAGCGCCTGCCTTCAGCCAAGGCAAACCGCAGCCGCGTCCGCTGACACCACCTTCCTCAGACGCTGCCAGCGATGAAAAAGCTGCCGAGGTTCGACAGGCAATCGAACGAGGACAAGCACGGCAGCGTGCCGTCGATGAGCGCAACACCCGAATATGGCGGCGCTGGGATTTCGCCGTGTGCATCGGTTGTGGGCCTGTGCCGAAAGGCTTCCGAATGGTTTACACGACGCCAGCTCGGGTGCTGGCGGGCTTCATGGCGGCGGATGATGACGAGCGGGATCGCGGACTTCGTCTCTGAGGATTTTGATCGCCATCACTCTACGCCCTTGACGGCCCCGCGCCAAAACTGGCCGTCATCGGGCTGCGAATTGACCGCCGCAAGGCCGGGATCAGGGTCACAAAAGTGAGGACGCCGAAGGCATAGGCTGATCTCAGCCCCTGCCGCGGAGATGTGGACGCCAATTGGCTTGTTATGCTGCGACAGCGTCCCGAGAGATGAAAGCGAGGCTGTCGGCTTCGCGCCTGAACGAGATACGGATGTGGTCGGAGCCGGCCCAGCTCCATACCCAATCGTCACCGCACGCGCCTAAGTCCCACGCGCGAGCCAAGCAAAATGACGGATCATCGTCACGGCACGATACAGTCACGCTGTGAGCGAATACGAAATAGAGCTTATCCACTATGGGGCTCCTTCTGTGTCCGTACGTATTGACTACGTAGAAACGACTAGGGGCGTTCGGCAAGCCTTTTCTTTGAGCAGCCTCCACGCGACGCCGAGCTATCTTCGGTGCCCCCAAACTTCGCGACGCAATGCCAGCCCGGCCAGTTCCACAGACCCTATGACGTGTTTTCTCTGCACGCTGTAGCCTAAGCCTCCGCTCCACCGGCCGCCAGATCCACGCCCTCCTGAACCCATCACCGTACGGATACGGCCAAGCATCGGTTGTCGCTCAATCAACGTAGCGAAGCGCTGTCTTATAGGCGGCTTCTTCCCAGATGACGGGTGCCATAGGGCGCCGGGGTTCTCTTACTCGAACAGCGCCTTCGCCTCCTCATGCATCTCAAGTTCGATTTGGCGGATCGGGAGCGAGAACCAATTTTTGAAAGGCTTACGGAATACAACAAAGTACCAGAGGATCGATATCTGCGAGGGGTGCGTTGTGGACCATATGTCCCCACTGGAGATACATCCCATGCGCCTAAATGCACTCGCTCTCGCCGCCTCTGTCGCTATTGCTCTGACGGGCCCTGCTTTTGCTCAGACCCCTGCGGGCGGCGGCAGCACGGAAGGCAACATGAACAATCCGGGTAGCGTGAAGAGCAACAGCGAGAAGGGCATGGAGCGCCCAACGGGAGCCGCCACGATGGCGCCTGGTGATGCGACGGGCACGGTTGGTGGCCGTGATGGTGGCATGGGCAACATGGGCGGCGGAACGGGCACAAGCTCCAACACCGGCGTCGGCATGGGTGCTCATGGGAACACCCAGGGCCCGCGCCAGTAAGTTCTACGCACACCGGCGATGATGAGGGCTGAGGGTGTTCTCTCAGCCCTTTTTTTTGCTCGGCCGAGCGCGTCACCAAGTGAGGATGGATGCCGCAATCTATGTCGAGCGCCAAGCCAGTCAGCCTCCTCTACCCAATCGCGTTCTTCGGAGGAGTACTGTTTGTTTGCGCGTGGGCTCTGCACGGCGACCGGCTATTCGCCCAAATCCCGCATCCTGACTATGAGATTGCGGACGATCTCAAAAAGCATTGAGGTTGGCGGGTCCCTGGTTCGCCAGCGGCGGCCTAAAATGTGCTTACCAGACCAACGCTGATTGCTCAGGATACCCCGCACAGCGCCAGGGTCTAAGGCGCTTCCTTCTCCTCAAACGGGTGCCCAGACACCATGGTCGAACCTGCTCCTGGTACTCCTGCTGCCTTGGTCCGTGGTTTCCTTGCCCATCTGATGAAGGCAGCCCTCACGGCCGATGACACCCGCAGTCAGGCGTGGCGGCAGAAGGCCAGGCACCTTCGACAGCAGATGCTGGCCGTGCCAGCTGGTCTGGAGAACCTGAAAATCGACGGACTTTGGTGGTTGGCTGTCGGAGACGCTGAAGCGCCCGAGCTTCAGGCGGAGGAGAAGATGATCGAGTGGGGCCAACCAAAGGTCTGCCCATTCACGCTTGCCGAAATCCAGGCAGCGGAGTTCGATGTTGATCGCGCCGTGCAGCACCTCAGGGAGACGGCTGCGACGGGCTGATGCGGCCAGTGGGGACAGGAGATCGGTCATGTCCGGCGACATTGTCCCAGAGACGCGAGCGTGGCACGCGTTTGAGGCTGAACCGAACGAGGCCGGTGGGCACTTCCTCTCGGTGTCGGGCGAGATCAAGCTCGCGAACGCGAACGAGACCCCTCACCTCATCCTGGCTGACCCTCAACCACCCACTTCGGGTGAAATCCTGTTGGAATTGAAGGTCATCCCAGAGGGAACGAGCCGCTACGAATGGCAGTGGAAGCAGGCGCGCATCCTGCACCCGGTCACGTCAGGGCAGTATGGGATGGTGCGTGTCATCTGGCAGGGGGTTGAGGTCGTGGCGCTTCATCTGGCCTCATGAAGTTGAGATCGCTCCAACTGCGCCCGACAGTAGCTGCCGGGATCGGAGACCTTGCCGTGGTAGATGCCTTCAACGGCCGACCTGCCGCTGATCGCCAGCACCGACACGATCGAAAACCCCCAAACGGCGCGCATATCGCTGCTCCGCTTGGAAAAGGACGTGCGAGGGTTAACGGCTCGTAGACGAATTGGTAGGCTTATCGAAATTCAGCGGCTCTGGTGCGTCCGAGCCACACTTCGAAAGGGACTGAGACATGATCACAGCGACCTTTATCGGCATGATGACTGCAGCCCTAACCGCTGCAATGACCGCAGCGGTGGTTGGCGCGATCAGCGATCCAGAAGCCCGATAAGGCAACACGTAGACAAGTTGGCTAACGCCACGCGTCCAACTACTTATGTGACTGCTACGCTACGGCGGATGTTTCTCGTGCGTTGGGGCAGTCGGGGCCCTCACATCGGCACAGTTGGTTGATCAGTAAAGAGGGAGCACGCCTGCTCCTGGTCCCGTCCGATGTCACGCACCCGCTCCGTCTTACGCCAGCACCGCGAGGTTGCAGCCTTAGTGGTTACCTACGGAATGTTTCTAGGTGGTATTCTAATGCTCGCCTGGGCAATGACCTGACCCGCCTCCGACCCCGCATCTTGGACAGTTGTCGAGCTTCAGGACGCTTTCTGGATCCGTCCACTCAAGTAGCTTAAGTGCTGAAACGGGCTAAGCTCGTCGCTCCCGGGGGTATCCGCGGGGCGAGACGGCGCGTCCGACTGAGTGAAGAGAGCAAGCATCGCCCCCGGCAGATTAAGAGATCGCATCCGAAAGTACTCGCAACGTCGTCGCCTCCTTGAAAATGAGAGCCTGCAGCGAGAAAACGCAAGCCAGCCAGATATCGAGGAACAAGTTGTACCGGATCGGAGCCGTGGTGGCCTCTCACCGTGTAAAGCGCCAAAGCGAACTGCAGCCATTTCCGTTTCATTCGTTTGCCGAACAGCCGAGGTCTCGGCGCCTACGGCATCGCTAACTGCTAGGTGGAGGCTGTACAGCTTGCAGCGGTGAAGGGCTGCTGACCCTGCTTCCTAGCATTGCCGCCATGCGCTGGCGCGGAACCGTATGTGCGGCAGGCCCTTCTCATCAGTGACTTCCCTGTCTGCGGAGCATGCTGTGAGAGCGCCTGAGCCACCTGCCAGCCAGAACGATCCCTCTCTGAACCCAAACGGGTCCCCGGACTTACGAAGACACGGCAGTCCGCCCCCACCCACAAGGGCCAAACTCCCCCGGGGCTTCGGAACCCGGTGACATGGGCGCTCCTGAGAAGCGCGACTACGAGAAGGCTCCGAAGCAAACACCTCCTTCGGAAGGCGGTCTCGGGTATCGGGGCGCCTAAGAAAGCCAAGGCCGGTGACCTTACCACGGACACAGACATTGCCTCACTCGAAGGCTGTTGTCGGCAGATGGCTATGGAACCGTATCTCAACCCATTCTGGCAGGGGCTATACGCCTTCAACGACGGATCAAGCCTGGAAGCCTGTCCGTTCCCACGGCAGTCTGACGCCGCCCGCTTCTGGTACGAGGGCTTCGCGCTTGCACATGCCCTCGTGTTCGGACGAGGACGTAAGAGCCTACGCTGACCGGCGGCGCAAAAAGAAGAGCCCCCTCTTGGCCGCCGGGCTGGCACTCATCGTGTAGGACCAGGATGCACCAGCGGAGAAACAGCCTGCATTGCTCATGCCATCCGCGAATTTCAAATTCACATATTGCAACCTTGCAGCGCGATATGCCTTGGTGCAGTGCGATCCGTGAGTTGTGTCACGGGCCGTAGTCCTCCCAAGGGCTCATTTCCTCCTTAGACTTGGGCCGCTCCCTCACCGGGGCGGCCTCTTTTCGGTCCTGCGCTCTGCGTATTCGACGTACCTCGACATCCCCCATTCGGGGGATGAACTTTTGCTGTTTGTGTCTGATGAAGCTTGGCCATTCACATTCCTACGGCCACTTCGATGATCGCGTCTCTCAGCTTCTCATCCTTGATCGCGGGCGCAGCAATTGCAGCCTTTGCTGACTATCGGCCTGCCTTCGAACGGGCGAGCGGCTTCCTCGTCATGGGCGGCCTGGCTCTAGCTGGCGCAGGATTGCCGTTGTTCCGATAACGATGAGCGAACGAGCACAGGTGTAGTGGTGTGAAAGGCGGCCGAGGAGACCCCTTGTAGGGCTCGGCCGCCGCCGCCCCGAAGGCGTTGGGGGCATTCATCGAAGCGGCGCAGGCGCCTTAGCACGAGAGAATGTAGCCGCAACAGCAGGGTTGACCAAAAGCCTTCACAGCCAGCCGAGCCCTCTGGCGACCTCCTGAAGGAACACCATCGCCAACCCGGCAACAGCTGTGCCAAGGGCGATTAGAGGGCTATGGCGGCGGGTTGTGAAGCGCGGAGGCATGACTTGGCGCTACCGTAGAAGGCCAGAGATTAACAGCGGACAGAACGACGCTAAACAAGCCTAATCGCTTTCGTTGTCTCCGCGCCCTTGTAGCTGACGCAGGCGGTCCTTCAGATCGGTGGCGGCATCGCTGTACAGATCGAAGCCGCGGCAATGCAGGATTTCCTTCTCTCCACCCTTCTTGGACCTTCGACAGGATGATGCCAGCTACGGCTTGGCGCTCGCCCTATTTGTCTCGCGGAGGATATTAGTGCTCGGCGTTCAAACTCCTGATATGAGAGATCTATCTAGGGCCGGGTAGAAGTGTGGGTGGACGCGATAGAACATGCAATGGATCACGGACGTACTGCGCCTGAACACCCGTATTCTGGCTGCGCAGGCGGTAGCCGACACACAGGCCATCAGCATCCTCGAAAGCATGGAGCAAGGGCAAAACACGGCGAAAGCTGAGAAGATGTATTTGGCCTACCGCAGCGAACTCCGTCGGCTCCGCGCACGCCGAGATACGCTACTAGACGACACCAAAAGCGATGTGTGATCGCGGTTTGCCTATCCCTAAAACAGGCCAACCGGTACGCAACTTGGCTTTCTGGTAGAATGCCGAAGTCAGTTTCTCGGATCTCACGCGCTCCACCGTGATGCGTTACCAAGTTGGGAAAAGCGGCATCACTAGGCGCGTGCCTCGGTGGCCTGGATCAGGTTTCTCACATCCATGATCAAATCCGAGCTGATCCTTCGCATCGCTGAACAGAACTCACACCTCTACGAGCGAGACGTCGAGGCGCTGGTGAACGTTATCCTCAAACGGATCACGGATGCGCTCATAGCTGGAGAACGTGTGGAGCTTCGCGGGTTCGGGATGTTCTTGGTGAAGCCTCGTGGGGCTCGCACAGGTCGCAATCCGAAGACAGGCGCAGCCGTTCCGGTGGCCGACAAGCTGATCCCGGCCTTCAAGGTCGGCAAGACGATGCAAGCGCGCTTGGATGCCCCGGAGCCACGCCCCGCTCCAAATCCCAGGTCCGAGGCCCGCTGGCAATCGCGCTGGTTGGGGAAAGGACCCGCCCTCGGCTAAGCAGCGCGGCGGGCAAGTGGGTATGCCAGGAACAGGATAAGCCCCGCCGTGAAAGGAGGGGCTCACCGGATCAATCAACAGGCTTAGAGCTTCGTTGCGCAGGTAAGACGACGCCCCTCCCGGCGCCCGAAGGTTCTGTAATGGACTGCGCCGGATGCCATTTCGCCGTGCTCCACAGCTCGGCGAACGTCCGGATTGCATCGCAAGTACTCGCCTTCGTCGAAGTCAGCCTCGCGTCCTTCGCTGGGTCTACGATCGCGTTGGCGTTCGCGGCCATCATCGTCGTACCCACGACTGCGCTGCCGGTCCTGATCTTCGTCGGACCGACGGCCACGATCCCGTGGCCGCTCCTCATTGTCGTCATCGTAGCCGCGACTGCGGCCACCGTACTCTCGCTCGCTGAAGCTACGATCACCGTTTTCACGCTGGTCGCTGCCGTAGTCACGACCGTCTCGCTGAGCGAAAACCGGGTCGCTCACGACCACCAAGCTCAGACCTACGAGTGCCACGCCCCAAAGCGTCTTCATATTAGCATCCCCCTATGGCAGCGTCACACGCGGCGAGCATCCATCGGCTCGATGACCATGCGTTACCACCGGCAAAACAGCTTGGTCGCCTCACTGATGCGCTGCGCTTCTTTGTTCAGGCTCGCTAACTATCAGCCGCAAGTGCGCCGATAGCGTCGGCAATTGCCCTGTCCTTCCTCACCGTAGCGGTCCTTGTTCTCACAGGCGTCGCGAAGCTCCCGGCATATCCGACGCTGCCGGCGATCGTCACGATCGTCGCGGTAGCCGCGCCCATCATCAACCTCCACGCCACCAGGACCAATTCGAATACCCTGAGCAAAGGTCGGAGCATTTTGGATAAGTAGCCCGCCGAGGGCCATAGTCACGAGCAGCATCTTGCGCATCGAAATCTCCATATCTCTTGGATTACCGAAGAGAGGAGCCAAACGCTTCGCGGTCACAAACAGTTCGTTCCCGTTTGTGATACAATCCGGGCTGCGGCGGCTGATGGATGAGTTTATGCGGCTGGTGGGCGAGAAATCCGAAGCCGAGGTGGGACGCTACCGTGCTTTAGAACAGCTGGCGCCAGCCCTTCAGCATCTTACCGCCAATATGATGAGGATCACGCGTGGTGCCGGCCATCCTCAGCGTCTGGCGGAAGAAATGGCGGCCTGTCTTGGCGCTATGCTGGCCTATGAGGATGCTACCGGCCATGGGATATTGTCGGAGGAAATTCAGGCGGCCTTGAACCCCGAAAAGTTAGAAGGCGGTTTCACTCAGGAAGAGATGAAATTTCGCTATGAGAGCGGCTCCTGGGATCGCGAGCGAGCCCTCGTTGAGATCCGCCGAGCAAGCCTTGCGATGACAGCGGCCATGCTAACGAACCAACGGTTCCAAATCTGAAGAGCCTAAACGGACATGCGAGCGGCCACAGACCGGCTTGAGGAAGCACATGTTACCCTTCGCAATTTTCACGCAACAGATGCTGCAACGCCCAAGGCGACGTCACAGGAAATCAACGCAAGCTCCAAGCAATAGGCAACTTTAAGCTAACAAAAGAAATGCATCTCCAGGCTGGAGGGTTATGCTGACCTCCTACGAAGCCTTGAGACCGCCAGCCGTTTCCTGTGCGAGCCAGTCCACGACGCCGCTCAACGCTTGCCGCTCGTTCTTGCCGCCTTTCAGTGCCGCTTCGAAAGCCGCAATTTGGCCATCGGCGCTAGACCCATCACGTGCAATGATCCGGACTTGTTCGCATTCCGCCTCACATCCGAGTGCAGCTGCATCCTCTGCGATGAGGTCGAGGAGTGCGGTGACTGCCTTCAAGAAGGAAGTGGCTGTGAGCGTCGCCTCATCAATCAGCGTCGCATGAATGCCCGATCGCTCAGCACGCCATAGGTTCTCCATCACGAAGCCTCGCGAGGCTCCGGTCAGGTCAGCATTGAGCTTAGGGGTGCGATCTACGAGCCGAACGAGGCAGCGGTAGACAGCTGCCATTGCTAGGCTGTCCTCCAGCCGGGTGCAGCTATCCGCGACGCGCAGTTCCAAAGTCGGAAACCGCGTCGAGGGGCGGATGTGCCACCAGAAATAGGTCGCGTCCTTCACCGCGCCCGCCTTCGTCATCCCATCGACGTAGCGCCGGTAATCCGCTTCATTGTCAAAAAGCTCCGGCAGCCCGGTGCGCGGTAGCTCAGCATAGGCGCGCAAGCGATAGCCGTGCAGCCCTGTTCGGCGCTTCTCCCAGAATGGCGACGAGGTCGAGAGGCCGAGGAGGATCGGCAGGAACGGGAACAGGCGACGCATCAGGTCAATTCGAGCCTCCGGGCGGGGGACCTCGACGTGGATGTGAAGACCACACACGACGGAGCGACGGCCAACGATCTGGAGATCGTCCATCATGTCCTCGTAGCGTGCCTTCTCGGTCTCTTGCTGCTCTGGCCAGAGGGCGGTGGGATGAGTCCCGGCTGCGAAGACAAGGAGGCCGTGGTTGCGTCCGATCTCGGCAAGGCCCGTGCGCAAACCCTGCAGGGTCTCACGTGCCTCCACGAAGCTCTCGGACGGCTCGGTGCAGATCTCGACCTGGTTCTGGAGCAGTTCGCGCTCGACAGCTTTCAGCTTGGCTTGCGCGGCTTCATGGAAGGCTTTCACCGAACCACGAGGAACCATCCGAGTTCGCGCGCTGGCCAAGAACAGTTCCTCTTCGATGCCGAACCTGAACTTGTGAGCCATTGGATCTCCTCCATAGCTCCGGGTGCAAGGCTCAAGCCGATTGGAGGCAGAACGCTCCGGGACCAGCCGGTCTACGGATCCGCGGATGCGGGGCCGGAGCGACACTGCAGTCATTTGCAGCGGCTATGCGACGGTCATGCTCCCGACGATTTTAGCTCCCCCGAGCCATAACACGACAGCTTCGAGAGGACCGAAGCCGTGATCGACCCCGCTGAACGGATGCGGCCGCTTCTCCGGCGGTGGGTCGTCGAGAAGCTCAGCATGCCGGACGGGGAGCAACTGAGCTTTCGGCAAGATATGTGGCCAAATCTGAGCCGCCCCCTCCGCACGCCTTAGCTAACCCGCAGTAGGAGGGTGATGGCCGCCACCGCGATGACTGCGAAGGTCGCCAAAATTCCACCTCCGCGACAAGCGAACTGCCGGGGAGAGTTCTTCGGAGCAAACATTCCGAACGGATGCAGCACGCGAGCAATCAGCAGCACGATTAGAAGGCTGCGCACCACACCTGAGCTGCCGCCCGCCGCTTCCAGCAGAGCAATGACGAGGAGCGCCAGTGGCACGTATTCCCCGAAATTGCCCTGCGCGCGGATGCGCTTTTCCAGGGTCTGGTTCCCGCCATCCCCATGCAGGACGTCCGCCGACAGGCGGCCCGCGACCACCCAGGACGAGAGCCCAACATAGAGGAGTGCGAATACGGCTGCATAGAAGGCTGTCACGGCGGGATAGGTCATAGGGTCGCTCCGGTGAGTGGGGCTCGATTGGGCAGGTTCAGTGGCGCGGGTCGCCGGGTTGACCCGACCTCAGCGAAGCCCCTGGGACGTGCGGCTCGGGTCATCGGCCGGGTCGATGTAGTTCAGGCCGAAGGGACCCATTCCGTTGACCTGCAGCTCCACCGGCTCGCCTGTAGTCCAGAGGGCGTGCGGCATCTCCTGTGGCAGGTAGACAAAGCCACCGGCGCGCAGAATCTTGCCGGCGCTCTTGTTCAGCGTCGCGCCATGCTGGTGGTAGATCGAGCCGGCCAGGATAGTCAGCGTCTCGGCCTGGGCATGTGTGTGCGGCGCGATCACGGTGTCGGCGGGAAACTTGATGCGCAGCACGAAGGGGCCGACCTTGGCCGGATCGCCCGCCACCCGGCTGATCTGCGTGCCCTTGGGCAGGTTAGCCGGTCCCGGCTCGTAGACAACGCTGGCCGCGTCCGGGACTGTGACGGCGTCATGGCCGATGTGGTCGCCTGCCTCAGCGAAGGACTCGCTCGCAACGGGGACCAACAGGATGGCAGCGATCAGGGTTCGTGCGAGCGAGCTCATGCGGCGTCCTTGCATTGGGGGAAAGAGCGGTCGCCGGATCTTAGCGCCCGGCGCTGGGCTCGTGGATCGGACAGCCATTGAAGCGTTGGCGAAACTCGGCCGAGTGCCTGTAGGGCGCGTTGCGAGCGCGGTTGATGTTGCCCAGGGGCTTATGGGAGGCGAGCCCCGTCCAGATGCTGAAGCGCATCTCCTCGTCGACCGCCTGGACGCGC